>QHXD01000090.1:2021-15913 GCA_003223895.1 Acidobacteriota bacterium | reverse complement strand
CGACCACGAAACGGAATTTACGTAGGCGCAGCTATAACCCCACGGGCAGGTTGCGAGGGAACTCTGGTCTTCACATTTCACTTGAATCGAAGGCAGCGCGTTCGCCTGGCCGTACTTCTGCGCAATGATCTGATCGATGGTCGTGCCTAAATGAATATCGGCGCTGACTGTTTTCTTCGGTTGAACGCCGCTGAACACCGCTGCGCTGCGGGAATGATCGCCACCGGTTTCTCCGGGCGCCGGCATCGATGACGTCGCATCCAGCCCGCTGATCATCGTGATCGATTCTTTCCAAGGCTCGAGAGGCTTGAGGATAAAGGGAAGCTCGGAGAGTGCGCTTTCCTGCATGGCCCAATGCCCCGGCTCCCAGCCGTGCGGATTGAAAATGCCAACAAAACGGGGAATCTTCGCCGTGGCCTCCGCTTTTGCCGAAGGAACAAGCGCGGGATACATCGACTCCAGCAACGGAAGGGCCAGCGTGACGCCTGCACCGCGTAGAAATGTCCGGCGCGACAGATGCTTCCTGGTAATAAACATGATTTACTCCAAGCCTTGGGAAACCACAAAGACACAAAGGACACAAAGGCGGGCGGCAGAGGAGCGCCGGCTGAAGCCCGCGACTACAACGCCGCCCGCCTTTGTGTCCTTTGTGTCTTTGTGGTTTCCTGACATAGCTCAAATTTTGCGATTCATTTGAAACGGCGTGCTCTTTATGATTTCAAGCACAAGCTCCGAGAAACGGTAATCGGTCTTGCCGGCCTCACGCACGATGGAGCGTACCATCGGCATATCGTCGTACTCTACTCCACGACCCAGGGCATACGTAAGCAACTTTTCCGTCACTGTCCGTACGAATTGCGGGGAGTAGCGTACGAGAGCTTCTCGCAGGCTCACTACTCCGTTTATCGGGCTTCCGTCCACGAGCTGACCCGACGCATCGATGTTTCGTCCAGCGTCCTTCGTGCGCCACCTTCCGCTTCCATCAAAGTTTTCCAGAGAGAAGCCGATCCATGCGCTGACGCATCGTCTGTGCCCCGGCAGTTGGGTTGGGCTTCAGCGGCGGAACGTTGGGTGGCGGATCGGGAGGATGCGTGCCCAGAATATTCTCGAGAACCCATTTGCCGCGCAGCACGGGCGAGGTCCTGTCGGAGTTCGAAGTCACGAGCTGGACGCTCCCCTTTCCGAGCAGTCCCCGGCGCACGTCCAGAGGCCCCTCCAGCTTCACGCGCCGGAACTGGGTTCCATAAACGTTGGGAATCCCATAATGTGCAGCCAGCCGTTCGTTGACGAAGGTGTAGTCGGCCGTCAGCAATTCGCTCACGCTGCGATCTTCGCGCAGGATGCTCTCAAAGAACATCTCCGCTTCCGTCCGCATCGCCTGCCGCAGGTTGTCGTCGAAGTCGGGATAAACCGTTCCTTCCGGAGTCTGGCTCTGCAACGTCCGCAAGCCGAGCCACTGTCCGGCGAAATTCTTCACCAGCTCCTGCGATCGTGGATCGGCAAGCATGCGCCGCACTTGCTGTTCGAGGACCTTGGGATCTCTCAGTTTTCCCTGACCGGCGAGGTTGATGAGCTCGTCGTCCGGACCGTTGCTCCACAGGAAAAACGACAAGCGCGAGGCCAGCTCCAGATCGCTGATCCGATACAATTCGCCAGGCTTGACGTTGGCAGGCGCCGTCTCGCTGCGGAATACAAATTCCGGGTGGGCAAGGATGAACTGCAGGCCTCTTTCGATACCGTCTTCAAAATTACCGCTCTCCCGGCCGCTCCGGTAGAAATTCAGCAGAGTCTCCGTATCCTTGCTGGTCAGTGGCCGTCTGTAAGCCCTTCGCGCCAGGGTGCTGAGGATCGTTTTGGCGCATGCAGGTTCTTCGCGCGGCGTAGTGGGACTGCATATGAGAATCTTTTTGCGGCTGGGTGTGTCCTGTGCAGGCAGGCCGTTGACCGGGCCCTGGATCGTGATCCGGCTCACCTGTGGCGTCTGCATTATGCCGTCGATCGGATTGTCGTCCAAAATGCTTCGGCGATAGGAGCGGTTCAGGAAAACATGAGGAATGTATGTGTTCGCGATAAAGGCAACGCCCACGGCGTGCTGGCCGCCTTTCACAGAAACACGAACTTCGTTTTTATCGGCCTGGACATTGGCCGTGAGCGGTATGTCCTTACCGACCTGATACAGCTTGACCCGCTCGCCGTCGATTGTAAGTTCGACCTGCTCGTTTTCGCTGTCGCCGCCATACAAGGTGCCGACTGTGTTTCTTATAGGAACCCAGGAGATGATGTACTCTCCATCGGCCGGGAAATAATGATGAGCGAGGATCCCGCCTCGCGTCCCGAATGGCAGACCTTCGACGTGTTCTTCCTGCGAATAATCCTCGCGAGCGTAGTAAATCCTTCGGCCCGGAGCCGTGTCGCGTCCCAGCGCCAGGCGGCTCACTTTCGAGGCTGCCGTAACATATCCTTCTACCAGCGCGGGCGACATTTGAAGCCCGCTCACCACGTTGTCGAATCCGTAACTGGTATCGTCGGCCGGGAGATATACCGTGGGATCGATGTCGAGGCCGAGGATTTCGCGAATCGCGTTGGCGTATTCCGTCCGGTTCATCCGGTGCACGCCCGGAGCCGGAAGTTTCGGTTTCGTTTCGGCAGCACGATCCAACGCAGTCTCCAGCGAGACCGTCAGTGCTTCGTAGGAGGACGGATTGGGCCTCGGCATGCCCTGCGGCGGCATCACGCCGGCTCGAAGTTTGCGGACGACTTTTTCCCACGCCTCGGTGTTCTGAGCCGGGTTCGACGGATCCATCTGGTCCAATGCGAGTCCGGCCGTCTTCAGTTTCTGGTTGTGGCAAGTGACGCAATACTGATCTAGCAGAGCACGAGGCGCGGGCGCAGGTCCGCCGGCATTTTGTCCCAGGGCCAGCCCGATGCAAACGAAGAGGATTCCGCCGATAATAAGAAGGCTTTTCATAGTTTTACGTGCCAAAAGTATTACATAGAGCCAAAGCTGTCAATGAATCCCGGCGGACTGTAGCGGCGCTCTATAGACCGCCGCTACAGTAGACGGAACCGCTGTTCATTCGCGTCATCGGTGACGGCGGTTGCGTATCGGCGAGGACGGGAACACTGCAGTAGAATATTGCCGCATGGAAGATCATAACCATCAGACACTTCCTTCGGATCTCACTCTCCGGGTCAAAGCGCTCGAGTCGTTGCTCGTGGAAAAAGGGCTCGTCGATCCGGCGGCGCTCGACGCATTAGTCGACACCTACGAACACAAGATCGGTCCGCGTAACGGTGGGCGGGTTGTGGCACGAGCCTGGGTCGATCCGGCCTACAAGAAACGCCTGCTCCAGGACGCAACCGCCGCGATCGCCGAACTTGGGTACACGGGTGCGCAGGGGGAGCACATGGTCGTGGTGGAGAACGAATCCAGCGTGCACAACCTGGTTGTTTGCACACTGTGCTCGTGCTATCCCTGGCCGGTTCTCGGTTTGCCGCCGGTCTGGTACAAATCAGCGCCGTACCGGTCTCGAGCCGTCATCGATCCTCGCGGCGTCCTTGCTGAGTTTGGCCTGGAGTTGCCGCAGGATGTCGAGATTCGCGTATGGGACAGCACGGCGGAGATTCGCTACCTTGTGCTTCCAGAGCGTCCGGCCGGCAGCGAAAAAATGACTGAGCAAGAGCTCGCTGCGCTGGTCACGCGCGATGCGATGATCGGTGTCGCCAGGCTATGAACGGGGTACACGACATGGGCGGCATGCACGGCCTCGGCCGGATCGAATACGAGAAGAACGAACCCGTGTTTCACGCGCCCTGGGAAGCACGGACATACGCGCTCACGCGCGCCATGGCTGCATGGCGCAAATGGAATATCGACGCCGCGCGTCATCAGAGAGAGCTGCTTCCGGCAGAAGACTATCTGCGGATGAGCTACTACGAGTCCTGGCTTGAACGGCTCGTCCAGATCATGGTGAAAAGCGGCCTGGTGACCCGCGCCGAAATCGAAACCGGCAAGCCGGCACCCGGTGCGCCGAAGGCCACGCCACCGCTCACCGCGGATATGGTCCCGGGCACTGTCCGCCGTGGAGCGGCTGCAAGCCGGGATGTGGCTGCGGCAGCCCGCTTCAAGGTGGACCAGAAAGTACGGGCGCTCAACTTCCATCCGTCCGGTCACACGCGTCTTCCGCGCTACGTGCGTGGCAAGACCGGCACGATCGTTCGAAACCACGGTGTTTTTGTTTTTCCTGACACGAATGCTCACTTTCTCGGAGAGAAACCGCAGCACCTTTACTCCGTGCGTTTTGCTGCGCGCGAATTGTGGGGCGCGCAGGCAGCGCCACGCGATGCGGTCTACGTCGATTTGTTTGAGGACTATCTCGAGCCGATCTGACGCGATTCCAGAACCGGATCGCGCTCTGGCACTTAGGGATCCTCGGCGCCGAATCTTTGCCAGACCGGCCCCATCCTGAACCGGATGAATCGGCTCAAAAGACCCGAACTGGTTCTGGAAAACAGGAACACGCGCGTGCTCGGCACGAACGCGGTCGACCAGCGGCGTTTGTATTCATGGGCTCCGTGAGACACGAGAGTGTGAACGCCGCGGGACGCGAGATCGCTCAACACCTGCTGCATCAGGTACGCACCGGGTGACAATTCCGCGAATTCCTCGGCGTACGCCAAGGTCACATCGTAGTAAACGCCGCGCTCCACCAGGCCCATCACCACTGCCGCATCCCTGCCGTTTATCGACAGGATCGAGAGATGCAGCATCCCACGCGGACCAAAGTCCCGCGCCAGTTTCCCAAGATAGTTACGGTGGCAATCCGCCAGGCGCTGGCCCTTCAGCTTATAGCTGGCTTCGGTGACGGCAATCAGGCGATCGATGTGCGACTCCAGCCGATCCATCCCGGACATCAATTGCACGCCGTCAACTGCCGGTGCGCCCGCGCTGATCACGCGCTGGGCCTGACGTTTCAGCGTTCGCCGGAAATTTCTGCTCATCTGCAGGCAGTAATCGTCGTAACCCAAGTCCACGATTGCGTTGGGATGGTTGGTTCGCTCGATAGCCAGCCGATGCCGTTTCGCTGAATTCTCGAGTGCGTGCGAGCGGTCGGTTCCGGGCTCGATACCGTTGAGGCTGATCAAATCGAACTTCCCAGCGCCGGCGAGCGAATCGAGGAAGACGCTAATGGTTTCGGGGCGATCGTCTTCAACCAAGAACTCTCCCGAATAAGCGTCGTGCATGGCGAACTGCACTCGTGTGAGCGGAACCTTTCCCAGACATCCGCGGCGGATCACGAGGGGGGCGACGCCAACGAGCTTTCCTCCGCGACGGGCAATCCCGATCAGCGGATCTCCGCCATAAGGGCCGGCGTAATTGCCGTACCAGGTAGCGAGAAACTTGAATGTGGAAAATACGGTGCGATCCTGCACAATTTCTTCAAATCCCGTCCATTCGTTGGCGAGCGATTCGATGTCAGCCACTCGAGTGACCCACTCCACCGTGGTGGGTAAGGCCACGGGCGGCGCTTTGAGTTGAGGCTGCTCGGGCAATGTGTAAGTTTCTGACAATGCTATGATTCCTCTCGCAGAGTTCTTCAGTTCAAGGCTCACAGACGGTTGTCCGGCAATCGAGACGCCACAACGAAAAGCGTTTTGGGGGAAAGGAAAAGTGGGACTTGTGGGGAGGCTAGTGACCTTTACGGAAGGAACTGGGTTTCCTCCATGGAAGTCAGGTACCAGCTATTACCTATGTAAAGCCGGAAGTTACATAGCGTCCTTAATCTGAAATCCGCCATCGCCGATACGCAACCGCCAACAAAGATGTGCCATACTCGACAGCAATCCCCTTTATCTTTAATAGCCTAACGGTTCCCTCATTCGCGATTATCGGTGACGGCTGTTGCATATCTTTGTTGGCGGTTGCGAATCGGCGATGTTGACGTGACTTATGTGCAAAGCCGGTTTAGCCAAATCAGGGGCACACATCACCGAGGACGCCGCCGCCTCCGCAATACTTTACATCCTGAAGCTGGATCAGCAGGCCGTCGGGATCCGTAAAATATAGTTCCGGCGTGCCTTCCTTCGCGCCGCCGCGATTCTCCATCCGCATGCTGATGTAGTGGACGAGCGGTCCCGGCGCCCCTTGCGCGTTTCCTCTCGGTTTGATGCCGTAACTTTCGAGAGTCTTGATGACGGAATCCGGGCGGAAATTTTCCATGTTCATTCAGAGGTGATTGATACTGGCAGGACGAGGCGCGGCGTTCGCGCCGCCTCGACCGCCGCCGCCACCGGCGAACATGAGGAATTGAACGCCGGGACCGACACCCATCACGGGCGCTCCCGGTCCCTGATAGGCCTGAATGTCAAAGCCAAAAAGATCCTGGTAGAACTTGTTCGAGCGCGCCGCGTCGGACACGAAGTTCGTGCAGTGACTCCAGTCGCGAAGAGCCAGCAGCCCTTTCTTCGGTGAAGCTTCCGGCGCCGGGCAAACGTTGCCGAGCGCGCCCGCACCACCGCAGTAACGCGGATCCTGCAACTGAATCACAATGCCGTCGGGATCCCCGAAAGACAACTCGGGCGTTCCTTCTTTGGCTCCGCCCGCTTCCGGTCCGCGCATGCGTACGCGCACCTTCATCGGGCCGGCCGAATCACCCTTCGTGATGCCGTGCTGCCCCAGAATGCCGATGATTCGATCGACATTGAAATTGTCCACGCCCAGGCAGATGTGATTGATGTTCGGCGCCTCCGAACCGGCTGCGCTGAAGCCCAGGAATTGCGGTCCTGCTCCGATTCGAAGATTGGCGTTCGTCGTTCCCTGCCGGCTGATGACCGGCATGCCGAAGAGTCCTTGATAGAAGTCCACGGAACGCTTCACGTCCGATACTCGAAGCGTCACGTGATTGATTCCTGTCACGCGTATCGGTGGGCTGCCGTTCTGCAGCAACGCGCGCGGCGCCATCATCAATGCCGGCAGCGAAAGCAGGAGACTCCGCCGTGAAATGCGATCGTGTTCGAATGTTGGGTTCATGAACGGAGATCATACAGCGGGTGAGCGGGCTTTATAAACACAAAGACACACGGGAAAAAGAATTAGCCGCGAATTACGCGGATTACGCGAATGGGCCGCAAAAAACGATTCTTGATGCGCCCCACTCGCGTAATCCGCGTAATTAGCGGCTAATTCTTTTTCCCGTGTGTCTTTGTGTTTTATTAGAACACGTACTTCAAAGCGAACTGCAGGATCCTCGGATCCTGTGCCGCGCGGATAACACCGAACAGCTGGTTGTTCTGGGACGTGTTCAGCCCGGTCTGCATACTGTAATCCGGCCGGAAGCTGTTCGTTAGATTGTAAGCTTCCACGCGGAAATCCAGCCGCTGCATTTCCCGGAGCTGGAAGCCGCGGGACAGCGCCACGTCGAAAGACCACGCCTTCGGACCGTAGACCGTTCGCGGTTTCATGTTTCCCAGCCTGCCCGTGGGCGGCGCCGCGAACGCGGCTATGTTGAACCAATTGGTTCCAGGACGGCCCGACGTATCGCCGTACACGTTGGCAAGGACCTGATCAGCCGGTTGACTGGCCGAAGCCGTGCCGTTGCGCGCCGAGTCCACGCCGGGGCCGGCAAGGATCGACAGCGGTCTTCCGGAGCTGATCCGATAGATCGGCGCCAGTTGCCAGCCCGAAGCCACCAGTCGCAGCGTGTTGTTGGTAAACCGCGGCATTTGGGCCACCGCCGTCAGATTTGCGAGGTGACGGCGGTCGGAGGTGCAGTTCGTGATGCCGCGATCGCGATCGTTGACGAAGATGTAAGTGTTCAACGAATCGTACAGGTTTCCATTCAACGTGTCCTCGTCCGAAGAGAGACAATGGGACCATGTGTAGTTCGCACTAAGCGTGACGCCCCGGGAGGCGCGCTTCCGCATGTCCAGAAGCATGCCGTGGTAGCTCATCTTACCGACGCTCTGGTATTCAGCGAGAGCCCCGACCAGCCGCCCGGTCTTCTGGAAGTCAACCAGCGACAGGATCCGGCGGCTGTCCACATTGTTATTTGCGGAGCAGACAGCGTTGGGTGTCGTCGTGAACGTATAGCCCTGCGCGAAACACCGGCCACTGGCATCCGCGTTCCCCGGGAAGTAAATTCCCGGATTCAACGGCGCCGTCATGAGCATGTGGACCACGTGGTTGCCGAGATAGCTGGCGGAAACGATGAAGTCGTTGCCCAGCTGGCGCTGGAGCGACAGATTCCAGCTCTGAGCCTGAGACGGATCCAGGTGGTACGGCATCACCGTGTAGCCGCCGAACGGGGTGTACCTGGCATTGGTGCCGTAGACCGCAGGGAACGGGTTCCCGCCGGGATAAACGGCCCATGGATCGTCATACATCGGGTTTTGAACGGTCACGTCATAGTTGAACGGCGGCGAGATGGACGTCCACAGGTGCGCCTGAATGTTGAGGGAGTCGTATCCAATGCCGGCGGAACCGCGCACGGAGGTTTTGCCGTCCCCTTTCAAATCGTATGCAAACCCGAGCCGCGGCGCGAAGGTCCACCAGTTGATTTCGCGGCCCCGTTTTCCCGGGTGGCCGGGATCGCCCGGATAGTAGAAACCGAGCGGCGCGTTCTTATATACGGTGCTCTGGATTCCAGCCGCGCGGCGCGCCTCGCTGAAGTCCTGGACCGAACCCGCCTTCAGAATCTCCGGGACGTCGGGATCCCAGCGGACACCATAATTGAGCGTCAGCTTCCGCGTCGTCTTCCAGGAATCGGTGATGTAAAGAGCCGGCGAGTACTTCCTGGCGCGGTTGAAATTCGGGCTTGCTTGACGGAATGTCGTCATCCGTCCGGTCAGAAAATCCGCCAGCCCCAATCCGGTCCGCGTTCCGTTGAAAGTAAACACACCCGGGGAAAACACGTTTCCCAGGCTGTTGGAATCCCAGAATATGAGCGACCCGCCCACTCCGAATTGATGTGTCCCGCGCGTCAGGCTCACGTCCGCGTTAAGCGATGAAGAGAATGTCCTGAGACTGGAATCGTTCTCGGTTCCACCGCCGAGATTGAAGCCGTTGGTCACATTGGTCGTTGAATACTTCGGCTGGTATCCCGTATAAAAGTTCTTTACGCCGAGGTCTGCCATGTTGAACATTTGGGCGCCGAGCCGCTGGACATCGGTGTAGTTGGCCGCCAGACGGACCGACGCCACCGTCAGCGGGCCGACGAGCCAGGTGTCACCGATCGCATAGGACGAAGCCCGTTCGGTTCGGCCGCCCCGGCTAACCGTCAGCACGTTGTCTGGAGTCAACTCGTATGGTACCGGCCGGTCGAGGTTGGTGAACAGTACCCGCCCCATGATGGAATGTTTCGGATTGAGCTGGTAATCCACCCTGCCGATGACCTGCTTGTCGTTTTCCTTGTTAGGAGTGCCATAGGTCACCAGACCGCAATCGTTTTGCGCCGCCGGAAGGCGCTTGGTCAGATTTACGGCTACCGGATTGAAAAGCGCCGGATTGATTCGGTTGTTGGCGAAACCTGTCGGAGTTCCGTCGACACCGTCGGTTGCCCTCAGCGTTACGGCTCGCCCGCATGCCGGGGAGGTGATCGCCGTAAAGTCGCCGGCCATCATCGCCGGGGTCGGAACGAAGGCCTGGGTGTCGGCTGGATCCTGGCGAATCGTAGTGCCCTGATAACCGCCAAAGAAGAACAGTTTATTCTTCACGATCGGTCCGCCAGCAGTTCCACCAAATTGATGCCGTTTTAACGTGCTGTGTACCTTCTCATGCGTTTGGGGGTTTACAGCGGCGAAATATGCAGTGGCGTTGAACAGATCGTTGCGTACAAACTCGAACAAATCGCCGTGGAACTCGTTAGTTCCCGACTTCGTCACCGCACTGGCCTGCGCGCCCGAGGCGCCGCCTGCCGAGGCGGACAGCGCGCTGGTTTCCACCTTGAACTCCTGCAACGCATCCGGGAACGGCAGCGGAAGACTCAGGTTGTCATAAGGGTTGGAATGCAATGCGCCGTCGAGTCCATAGCGAATACTGCCGGACAGCCCGCCTGCCACGCGAATGTTTTGCTGGCCCGACATGCTGCGTGATGAGGACCCGTCCGGCGGGGTTGTTGCTGCGCCCGACAGGGTGATCAAGTCCGTGACGTTGCGTCCGTTCAGCGGCAGTTCCAGGATCTGCCTGGTCTCCATGAGCTGGCCCACGCCGACGTTCCGCGTCTCAACCAGCGCGGCGTTGGCCTGCACTTCCACGGTCTGCGTGACCTGGCCCACGTCAAGCGTCACGTTGAATACCGGGCTTCCCTTGACTTCCAGAACGATACCGGTCTGGACGAAGGTCCGGAAACCGGGCAGCGACACTTCCAACTTGTATGGACCGGTCGGCAGACTCGGCAGCGCATAGGACCCGGTCTCATTACTAACGACAGTCCGGACCAGGCCTGTGGCCGTTTGCGTTGCCGTCACTTCCGCGCCCGGCAACCGGGCTCCGCTTGCGTCTACTACCGTACCGCTGATTTGTGCGGTTCCTTGTGCCCACACCAGCGCACATCCGAACGCCAGAACCAGCGAAACACCGAACACACATCTCGCTCTATGATTCATCAGTTCCCTCCACTATCCCCCCCCCTTTTCCGTCTGGTTCCTGGTTGTCGCGGAAAAGGTAGTGCGACGATACAGCGCATAAGCGGGTCAGTCAAAAGGTTTTGGGGGAACAGGGCAAACGCGGGCTAAAGCCCGCGACTACATTTGGGATCAATGTCGGCCTGAATGTAGTCGCGGGCTTTAGCCCGCGTTTTCCGAATGACGACTATTGACAATCAAGAGTCGGACCGCGTAGCGTTCCCCGGGAAAACTTTAGGAGGGCGCTTATGAATGGTATGAAGCGGCGCGAGTTCCTGACCGGATTAGCGGCCCTTGGCGTGACCACTTTGGCACAGACGCCGGGAGTCGCAGCGCGCCGGATCGATGTTCACCAGCACTTTTCGTCTCCGGCTTACCTGGAACTGTTGGCTCGTAAGAACTCCGTTCCGGTCGCGGCACAGGTAGCCAACACATTCAGGAACTACACGCCCAACAGAAACATAGAGGAGATGGACAAGGCTGGCGTAGCGACTGCCATGCTTTCCCCCACAGCGCCCGCCGTATGGTTTGGAGACGTCAACGAGGCACGCGCTGGCGCGCGGGATCTGAATGAATTTGCAGCCAAAACAGTCGGGGATTACAAAGGCCGGTTCGGGCTATTCGCCGCGTTACCGATGCCCGATGTCGAAGGTTGCCTCAAAGAAATCGAGTATGCATACGATACGCTCAAGGCCGACGGCGTCGCGTTCCTGACAAGCTACGATAACAAGTGGCTGGGCGACAAAACCTTCGATCCCATCTTCGATGAACTGAATCGGCGCAATGCAGTTGTTTATACTCACCCGCTGGAAGCGGCCTGCTGTAAAAATCCGATCACGGGCGTCAGTGCCCAGACGCTGGAATACCCGACCGACACGACCCGCATCATCATGAGCCTGATTGTGAGCAACACCGCCACGCGATGCCCGAATATCAAGTTCATCTTCTCTCATGCCGGCGGCACTCTCGTCTCCATCGCGCAGCGCTTTCTTGGAAATCAGGTGACTGCAGATGGTCTTTCGAAGACTCCGGACGTCAACTCCAGGCTGTACCATGTAAGACGTTTCTATTACGATACGGCAGGATCAGCCAATCCCGTCCAGATACAGTCCTTGAAGCTGCTGGTACCTCCGTCGCACATCGTGTTCGGTTCCGATTTCCCATTCGGAAATGTCGGCGCAACCGCTAACGGAATGCAAACCAGCGGTCTTACCCCCACCGAACTTCAGGGCGTGTATCGCGACAACGCCCTCAAGTTTTTGCCGAAGTACGCATAGGAGGTCCTGTGAAAACGTTAGTGAGGTTGGCAACTGTCTTTCTGATGTGTACGCCCGTCTGGGCGCAGTGGACGAAGGTCCCTTCCCCAGCGATCCCTCGCATGCCCGACGGCAAACCGAATCTGTCGGCGCCGGCGCCACGGTTGCCCGACGGCAAGCCGGACCTCTCCGGCATCTGGGAAACCAAACCCGGGTATGTGGCGAACCTCGCGCTCGACCTGAGACCGGAGGACGTCCCGTTCCAGCCTTGGGCGAAGGCGCTCTACGATGAACGCAAAGACGGATCGCATTCGAGAGAGGATCCACCCGCCCACTGCCTGCCCCAGTCTGTCCCCAGGATTACCGCGGCTCCAGCGCCGTGGAAGATTATTCAGACGCCCGGATTTGTGGCCATTCTGTATGAGGCCTTCACGCTCTTTCGACAGATCTTCGTCGATGGCCGTGAACTGGTCCAGGACTACCCTCCCACCTGGATGGGTTATTCGACTGGTAAGTGGGAAGGCGACACGCTGGTGGTCGACACCAAAGGTTTCAATGGAAAGGCCTGGCTCGATCAGTTAGGTAAACCGTCCACCGATGCGTTGCATGTCATCGAACGTTTCCGGCGGAAAGATTTTGGGCATATGGATATTCAAATCACGATCGATGACCCCAAGGCTTACACCAGGCCATGGACGGTTACCGAAGAAGCGCGTTTGGCGACCGGTACAGAACTGATGGAATTCATCTGCCTGGAAAACAACCGTGACCTGGAGCATCTGCCAGGTAAATAAGTTGCTCACGGCATCGCACAGCCGATAGACTCCTGGAAAAATCAGATTAGTAGCACTCCACTGTAGCGGCGGTGTATGACCGCCGCTACAGTGAGGGAGGATAAAGCCATGAAGAGGTGGGTGAGCGTGTTTGTAGTATTCGCCTTGATGGGTGGCGCGGGTTACGCACAGACCGTCGGAGCGAGTGTTCAGGGAACCATCAGCGACGCGACCGGAGCGGTGCTTCCGGGTGCGTCGATTACGGTGAAGAACTCCGGCACCGGAACGACTACGGAGTTGCTCAGCGATGAAAGAGGAAGATACCTGGTACCGCTGCTGCAGTCCGGCGAGTACGAGATTCAGGTATCGCTTCAAGGATTCGCGTCGGTTGTGCGCCGGGGTATTCGGCTGGCTGTCGGTCAGAATGCCGTCGTTGATGTCAAACTCGAAGTCGGGCAACTAAGCACGGAAGTCGCTGTTGTCGCGGATGCGAATCCGATCAATCTCACATCCGCTGCCATGAGCGGTCTCGTCACCGACAAGCAAATTCGGGATCTGCCGCTCAACGGCCGGTCCTTTCAACAGCTCGCGCTGCTTCAGCCCGGCGTGACGGCAGCGCTCGCTGCTGGAAACGATGTTGTCGGAGGCCGGACGCCAAAGATTTCCATCAATGGCGCTCGCCCGGAGCAGAACAACTTTCTCCTGGACGGCACCGACATCAACAATGTGTACAACAAGACGCCCGGTTCTGTGGGCGGTGTCCTGCTTGGTGTGGAGGCAGTACTTGAATTTCAGGTCCTGACAAATGCGTATTCGGCCGAATTCGGCAGGTCTGCCGGAGGCGTCATCAATGCCGTGACGCGTTCGGGCGAGAACACAATTCACGGCTCCGCTTTTGAATTTCTTCGGAACTCCGCGCTTGACGCCAAGAACTTCTTCGACCCGCTCAGCAATCCGATACCGCCATTCAAGCGGAACCAGTTCGGCGCAACGGTCGGCGGCCCCATTCGTCGCGACAAGACATTTTTCTTTGGAGCCTACGAAGGCTTGATTGAGAGGCTCGGCATCACCGGCCTGACTTCCGTGCCGGACGAGAATGCCCGGCAAGGCATCCTTCCAGGGCGTCCCCGCGTGACTTTGCATCCGGCCATACCGCCGCTTATCGACACATTCTTTCCGTCGCCGAACGGCCGAAACCTTGGCGGAGGCGCGGCCGAATATTTGTTTTCGAGGTCGCAGCCGA
>QHXD01000090.1:839-1957 GCA_003223895.1 Acidobacteriota bacterium | reverse complement strand
CGTCAAACGGACACCGCCGGCCAAGCCGCCCGTCGTGTATACGCGGGAGAAATCGCGTAATCAGTACCTGACCCTCGAGTTTCAGCACACCTTCACGCCGACGTTCCTTAACGAGATTCGATTCGGAGTGAACCGCTCCACTCAGCTGGCCGACAACGTGCGCACGATTACCATTCCGCCGTCGATGTCCTGGATTCCGGGCGAGCCGTTCGGATATTTCACGATCAGCGGTTTGGTTACGGAAGCCGCGGGCGATTACCGGCTTCCTCGTCTGGATCGCCTCAACAATGTCTCGCTCTCCGAGAATGTACTGTTGACCCGCAGCCGCAACGCGATGAAGTTTGGCTTTCAGGGACAGCGAATCCACTTCAACCAGAACACAACGAGCCAGCGCGGCGGCATTGTGACTTTCACAAGCCTCGAGAATTTCCTGACAGGTGTGGCGCAGAACATTGACCTGGCCGTGCCGGGATTGATCGATCCCGTTCGCGGCTACCGGCAGTGGTTGTTTGCCTTCTTCGGACAGAACGACATGCGGGTCCGGCAGAACCTCACCTTGAACATGGGAATGCGTTACGAGTTCATCACCGTTCCCACAGAAGTCAACGGCAAGATTTCAAACCTTCGCTCAGTTACCGATACGGCCATTATCGTCGGTCCGCCGTGGCACAATAACCCGTCCCTGAAGAATTTTGCGCCGCGCCTCGGTCTTGCCTGGGATCCATTCGGTTCCGGCAAAACGTCGGTGCGGGCGGGCTTCGGATTGTTCTTCGATGAGATTCTTCCCAAGTACTATTTCTTTTCCGGAAGCCTGAACCCGCCTTTCACGACAAGAACGTCGATTTTGAATCCGCCGATTCCGAACGTGATGTTGAATTTCGATACAAGCTCGATCAAGCCGCAATTGCAAACCGTCAACTTCGATCTGCAGACGCCGTACATTGTCCAATACAACTTCAGCGTGCAGCGCGCACTGCCGGGGAACGTGAATCTGACGGTCGGCTATGCCGGCTCGCATGGCGTGCACCTGATCCGGTTGGGCGATGCGAACCTCGCGCCGGAGACCATTGTGAACGGCCGCAAGGTTTACCAGCCGGCCCTCGGCCGGCGTAATCCGA
>QHXD01000090.1:0-796 GCA_003223895.1 Acidobacteriota bacterium | reverse complement strand
AACTCAGCGCCAATCGGCGGTTCTCGAATGGTTTCCGCGCGCAAATGTCGTACACGTTCTCGCGCTCCATTGATGAAGCCAGTGGGATCAACTCGCAGGACTTCGACAACGTTGTGCAGTACAACCTCGATTGGTACGACCGGAAGATCGATCGCGGTCTTTCCGCATTTCATGCCAAGCACAACCTGACCTTCAACTGGACGTATGACCTGCCATTTGGCAAATCGCTGACGGGATTCAGGGGCGCGCTGGTAAAAGGTTGGCAACTGAACAACATCTCAACACTGACGTCGGGTCATCCGTTCACGGTGCGGCTTGGCTTCAATCGGTCGGGAAATCTAAACACCACAAGCTTCTCGATGCACGAGCGGCCGAACGTGAAGGCGGGCGCGTCGAACAATCCGATCCTCGGCGGCCCGGATCGTTATTTCGACATCAATGCGTTTGAACTCCAGCCGGTGAATGAACGCGGCAATCTCGGGCGAAACACGCTGATCGGACCGAGCCTGCGGAATTTCGACTTCGCGCTTTCGAAATCGTTCAACCTCGGCGAGGCACGCGCTCTGCAGTTCCGAACGGAGGTTTTCAACCTGCCGAATCACCCGAATTTCGCTGTTCCTTCCGGCCGTGTTGCTTTTACGAACGCGGCCGGCGCGGTGACACCTACTTGGGGCCGCATCACTTCCACGGTGACAACATCACGGCAGATTCAGTTCGGATTGAAGCTGACGTATTAGAAGAACGCGGGCTAAAGCCCGCGACTACATTCGGGCGAACATTGAATCCCAAATGTAGT
>QHXD01000089.1:9642-15627 GCA_003223895.1 Acidobacteriota bacterium | reverse complement strand
ACTCCGTAGATCCCGATGGAGGAGAGGAACAATGAAATCAATCCAAAAGAGATGGCCAGGAGCATCGCGGCTCTTCGGGACATGAGCGACAGCGAGGTATATTCCGTCATCGTTCGAACATTGGAAAACGGCATCGCCGGATCCAATTTCTTGAGCTCGGCCCGCACTGCCGGCAGAACCACAGCCGGATCGATTCCCGTTTTGATCGCGATGAACAGGCCGCGTGGAACCGATTGCGCCGCCGGGAAGTAATAAGCACCCACAGTGGTTGGCCGGCCGGCGAGATCTTCGAGTTGAACTTCCCGAACAACGCCGACGACCGTGATCCAACGCGTATTTTCGTCCACGTTCAAAAGGTTTCTCGGATTCATCGGCCGGTACATCCGTTTCCCGATGGGATCGACGCCCGGCCAGAATCTCGCGGCGAGACGCTCGTCCACGATCATGGCCAGCCGGCCGGTCTCGTTGTCGTGTTCGTCAAAGTACCGGCCGCGCACGAGCGGAGTCCTCATTGCTTCGAAGTAACCTGGCGTGACGGTGATCTGCATCGGCGACACCAGGGACTCGCCCGGCTTCATCTGGTATCCCTCTGCGATGATGACACTGTCGCTGTGATTGCCGCTGAGCGGAATGTTCGTGGTTCCTCCTGCGTTCGTCACACCAGGGACGCTCCGGATGGCCTGCAGCGCGCGATTCGTGAACGAGCGCACATCGCTGTCGTTGGCGTAGCGGACTCGCGGCATGCCTATACCGCCGGTGATGACACCTTCAGCTTTGAATCCGGGATCGACGGCAAGCAGGTTTCTGAAACTGGCGAGCAGCAGTCCGGAGCCGATCAGCAGCACAAAAGTGAAGGCGACCTGAGCGACGATGAGAACGCGTCGAAGAGTGCGTGCTTTCCGCCCGCCGGTGCCGGTCCTGCTTTCCTCGTGCAAAACAGTGCTGAGGTTCACATTGAATAGATGAACGACGGGCACCAGGCCGATCAAGACTCCGACAATCACGGATACTGCCAGAGCAGACCCTACCACCGTGAGGTCCATGTGAATCTCGCCGGCGCGCGGCAAACGGTCGAGTCCGATCGTTCGCAGCGCGCGCAGTATTCCGGAGCCGGTCAGCATGCCTGCCAGACCGCCCGCAACGGCCAGTAACAAGCTTTCGATAATGAGCTGCTGTGCGACCTGAGCGCGTGCGGCGCCGATCGCAAGCCGCGTTGCAAGTTCCTTCATGCGGAGGTTCGATCGCGCGAGCGCGAGGTTTGCAATGTTCACTCCCCCGATCAGCAGGACAAACACGGCACCACCCCAGAGGAGGTAGAGGGTCGGCCTGACGCTGCGAACCAGCATGTCCTGAAGCCGCTCGACTCGGGTGTGGAAGCCGGCGTTGATGAGAAGCTGTTTGTACTGGGGAAAGCGCTCCAGGTTGGCGGCGTTCAGCGCGCTGACCTGATCCTGTGCCTGCTGGATGGTCGCGCCGGGCTTCAGGCGTCCGACGTTGTACCAGCTGTTGCTGTGCCTGTTGTCGTCCGACTTCTGTTCCGCGGTGAATGCGAGCGGTACCCAGAATCGTGCTTGAGGATCCGCAAACTCGAAGTCCCGGGGCATCACGCCGACGATCGCGAAGGGCCGGCCTCCCAGTCGAATCTGCTGCCCGACGGCGTCCGGCCGGGCGCCATAGAGTTGTTGCCACAGACCGTAGCTCAGGATCACTTTCTGCTCGCTGCCGATCTCACCTTCGGTATCGTCAAAAATGCGGCCCTGTACCGGCGGGACTTTCAACAGGCGAAACAACGACGGGGTCGCTGCCATTCCGCGGATCAACTCGGGTGAACCGTCGATATCGATCGACAGGTTCGTGCCGTTGTACATCGCCTGCTCTTCGTAAACCTTCAGGTCCCGAAGCCGGTCGTAGTAGTCGGGCACACCGCTGTTTGTGAAAACTGCGACCCCGGTTCCCGAATTCGGATACTGGTTCGACATCAGGAGAATGCGTCCGGATTCCGGAACGGGAAGAGGTTTCAGCAGGACCGAATTCACGATCGTGAAGATCGCGGTATTGGCCCCGATGCAGACCGCCAGCGTAATTATCGCGGTTGCCGCATATCCACGATCCTTCCACAAGAGCTTCAAACCAAGCCGGACGTCACGAAACACGATTCACCTCCTGGGCATACAACCGCTGTACGGGAAGAAGGTTACCAATGTTCCGATCTTTTTGGGGGCAGAAACGGCCGGATTTAGCAGGCGCCGGCTAAAGCCGGCGCCTACGAATCCGTCTGGTAAAACAGCATCGCGTCTTTATCAGAACGCGAAAGATCAATTGCTCTTGCCTGTCTTCGCAGGCCCGTAAATCAGCACACGAAACGTTCCCGGCTTGGCGACTGGCTGCGGATTGGCCTGTTTCGCAGTAGGAGCTGGAGCCGGACCAAAATCCGAGGTGTCCGTATAGAGGTTGTGTGTCTTCGGATCGTGCGCCAGCGTTTTGGCTCCGAACTCGGTCTTCACCGTCTCGACGACGCTGTACGTATCCGGAGTGTCTTCGTGGAATATGTGGATCGTGCCCTCGCGCGTGGCGCTGGCAATCATGCCGGTTTCGGGATCGAAGATAGTGGTGTCCACACGGTCCCCAATCGGCGTTGCCTGGCCGATGATTTTCCCGGTATCTGCATTCATCATGACGAACAGCTTGGGGTTACGCCCTCCGATAAACAATCGCCGGTGTTCCCGGTCCATCGCCATGGTGACTGGCTGTCCTGCAGGCGCGACCTTCCACCGCGATTTGATCGTGAGCGAACGGGTATCAAGGGCGACGACCTCGTTCGTATCTTCGAGATTGTCGTAAATCATTCCCTTGCCGTCGGCAACTCCTTGCTCCGGAGCGCCGCCCATCGGAATGGTCTTCACGACAGTCCCGGTGGCGGGGTCGATAACCGTCACGTCGTGCGTTCCACCATTGAACGCAAATAAGCGCTTTGACGCCGGATCGTAAAGGATGGAATCCGGGTCGCCGCCGGCTTTCACCTGGCCGGTGACTTTCAGTGTCTTCGGATCGAAAATCACCACTTCCCCCGTGCCGCCGTCCGTGATGTATCCGCGGCCAAGGTCATTGAGCGCAACAACTCCGTGGCTCCGTTTCAAACCGGAAATGGTGCCCACCACGGCGCCGCTGTCGGCGTTGAGCACTTTGACCTCTGTGCCATGCGAAAGGTAAACCTTCCGGGTGGCAGCATCGAACGTAATATAGTCAAAATACTCGAGGTCACCCGGTGCCGCACCGAAGGGGATCTTCTTCAGCAGGTGGTAACCCGAAGGAGCGGCCCCGAAAACGTACGCGCCGGCCACCAGGGCGCACAAACCAAGAACAACAAGAAAAACACTGGAACGTTTCATGCAAACCTCCTCTACGTTCGTTTACCAAATGATCTTGATCGCAAATTGGATGTCTCTGGGTTGAGTCACAAGTTGGTCAATTTTTGCAGTGACGTTGCTGCCTGCGGCCGCCGTAACTGATCCGTCTTCCTTGAATACCGCGCCGGTGCTGAAAGGCGTGGGCGGTCCAAAGTTAGGGTGATTCAAGACGTTGAAAAACTCCGCGCGAAACTGCACGTTGAAAGTTTCCGAAATCCTTCGGACGTAATTGTTCTTGAACAACGAGGCATCAAGGTTGACGAGTTTCGGTCCGATAATGTTATTGCGCCCGGCGTTGCCCAAAAGGTTCTGGCAGGAGTTTCCCAAGTTCAATGGATCAACTTTAAAGCGAGTACATTTCCCAACCAACTCTGGAGTCTCTCTCGGAAGATCGAAGCAGTTTTGGTTGACGTAGTTGAGATCGTCTTTTTTGAAATTCTTGTTCACGGGATTGCATCCGGCGACGCGATTCGGAAGGCTGAATCCGTCGGAGCCCGAGTTTTTTACGCCCAGCGGGTCCCCCCCTATGACAAGAGTCGTCGGAATGCCGCTATTCATCTTGAGGATGCCGCCCAACTGCCAACCACCCAGAAGCGCGCCTGCAGGTCCGCGGAGAGTGCGACCCGGCAGCTCCCACGTACCGTTGATCGCCGCGCTGTGAGCGACGTCGTAGTCCGAGAGGGAGCGGCTTATTTTGGGGTCGAACCAGAACCAGGTTGTGACCGAATTCGAGAACGAGTCTCCGGCGATGGTCGAGGAATTGTTATCAATGGACTTGCTCCAGGTATAGGAGCCCTGGAGTTGGAAGCCTCGGGTAAATCTCTTCTGGATTCCCAACTGAAGGGCGTTATACGAAGAGTCGGTTCCCCAATAGAGCTCCCGGATACTCCCGAAGTTCGGATTGATCCTCGTGCCGCTGCCGGCAGGGAAAGGCCAGAGGTATCCCGAAGACGTTCGCGTGGGGATGACCATATCGGCATCATCGCCCCGAATCAGCATGTGGACGCCATGCGAGCCGATATAGCCGGCTGTAGCCGTCAAATCGGTCGTGAGCTGACGCTGCAGGTTGAGGTTCCACTGCATCACGTAATTTCGATGAGGATTGACTTCAACACTCGAGGCGCTGAGCGTCGTTGGATTCTGTATCAGCGGAAATCCGCCTGTATAAAACTGTCCTCCCGCCGTAGACGCAAGGTTCACCGTGCCCAGCTTGAAAAACGGAGCCGCCTGGTTATTTTGAAGGATGAAGTAGCCCGGCAGCGGCAGCACGTCAAAGATCGCACCACCACCACGAACAGCCGTCTTCCCATTCCCGAACGGATCCCACGCAAAACCAATTCGCGGTTCAAAATTTCGGAGCGTGGGATTGGAAATGTAGGGTGAGCCCAGCCGAGGCGTGGCATCGGTGATGTTGACCAGGTTGGACAGTTTGCCTTGAACTTCCTTGAGCGACGTGACCATTTCGTAGCGGAGTCCCACGTTCAAGGTCAGGTTTGGACGCGCGCGCCAGTCGTCTTGAACATATCCTGCCAGGAGGGTTTGTCGAAGGCCCCGTGGAGAAATGGTGTCAGGCAAACCCGATTCGAAACTATTGGGCTTGTTGGTGAGAAAATTCGTCAGGGACCCGAAACGCCACGTTCCGCCCGGGTTCTGATAAGTAATAAAGTTGTAAAGCATTCGCTCCGCGGCGAAGCCGAATTTCAGGGAGTGGGTTCCACGAGTGACAGATGCATCGTCGTAGTACTGGTATGAATTCCAATGGTGTTTGTAAGAAGAGACTGTGCTCAAGCCTCCGTTGTTTACTGAAAATCCTCCACCGATAAATACTCGGGCAGGGTTTTGTCCCGGTATGCTCGCCAGGGACTTGTCCGCGGCTGCAGAGTTGATCTCTGAAAGACCTCGGAAATTCAGCACTGCCACGCGGTTGTAGCCCACTCGCATGCTATTGATGAAGGTAGGGCTGAAAATGTGGCTGTCTTCCAATGCGAACATCTGCCGTCTGGTGTGAGAGTTGACAAGATAGTTGTTCATGCTGTCGGGTTGAACGTAGCCCGTGTTGTCGAACATGTACGTTCCGAACAAAGTATCTTTACCCGAAAGCTTGTGATCAACCCGACCGGTAACGAAATCTTCGTCCACAACCTGCTGGCCGGCGAAGGTGTAGTTCCCCTTGTCCCCGGTGATCGAGTTGTTGGGCAGAGGGTAGAGCGCCAGGAACTTCGCAGCCGCAGGGTCCACCGTTACTCGGCCGGCCACCAGGTTTCCTGCCCGCGCCGCGGGAGAGGGAACCGTGGGCGCCAGAGTTATCCCCTTGGACTGACGTATCCCTTCGTAATCCCCGAAGATGAAGGTACTGTCCTTACGGATCGGCCCGCCGGCCGCCCCTCCGAACTGATTGCGCCTGAATGGAGGTTTCTTGTTCCGAGCGGCATTGTTAAGAAAATCGTTCGCGTCCAGCGCATCGTTGCGCAGGAACTCGTAGACGTCACCGTGGAACGCGTTAGTGCCCGACTTGGTGATGGCGTTTACGACGCCCCCGGAGGTTTTCCTGAACTCGGCCGAGGAGTTGCCGGTGAGG
>QHXD01000089.1:0-9619 GCA_003223895.1 Acidobacteriota bacterium | reverse complement strand
AGGTTGACGCCGATCACGCTACCGGGCGCTCCGTTGCCATAATCGTTAATACTGAGCCCGTCGAGCCGATAATTGTTTTGTGTGGGCCTGCCACCGGAAATCGTCAATTGCGCCCCGAAACCCCGGTTCCCGCGCGCGGATCCAGTTTCAAAGGACACCTGGGTTTCGATGGCATTGACACCGGGCTGAAGAGTGGCAAGCGAAGCCCAGTCCCGCCCATTCAGAGGCAATTCGCGCACCGTCGTGGCTTCCACCTGAGCGCTGATGATTGATGAGTTGACTTGAACCATCGGCGCAGCCGCGGTCACCTCGACGACTTGGGCCGTTTGTCCAACTGTCATCGAAATGTTGAGCCGTTGCTGAGCGCCCACCGCCAGCGCAATATTCGATTGCACGACGGTGGTGAATCCCGGGTTCGAAACCGTTACATCATAGTTTCCGGCAAGCAGATTGGGAGCCGTGTAGAAGCCGGTCTCATCCGCCGTGACGTCTCGGACGACGCCGGTGGCCCTGTTCTTGATCGAGACCTGCACACCGGGTATCACCGCGCCGGAAGCGTCGGTGACTGTGCCCGAGAGCGTGGCTCCGGTTACCTGAGCGTGCGCTCGAACGACCGGAAGAATAATAATGGCTAAAACGAAGAATACTGAAAGGGCAGCACTGATCCGATCCGAACAGACTCCACGTAGCATGAGCACTCCTCCAGAAGGTTGTTTGTGAGCCTTACTAGCCAGAAAACGATCCCACCATTACAAAATGACGGACGCGCGACTTCTTACAGAGAGGCCCCTCGGCCTCGGAAAATGATGGCTTCGGAGTTAGCATCCGGTAGGAAATCATGTCAAGCGAAATCTGGCCGCATGCCGAGTTGTGGCGCTGGTTTATGGCGCATTGAAAGGTGCCCGGTGGAGACGATGGCGCACGATCCAAAGACACACAACCTGTACGTGGACACATCGAATTCTGGTGGAGGTAAGTGAGACTCAGGAGGTTTTCCCGCCAACGGCGCCACGCGCCGCATACGGTCCCGGCCCAGGGGCCAGGCGCGCTGCGTTGTCGGGAATAGCGACCGCTGTTCCGCTTCCCTCGATTACCTTCAACGTACCGAGAAGCAGTTCCTCCTGAATCTCGAGGAACTGCGCTCCATCCGTCGTCAGGATGTAGGCAGAGAGCTCGATTTCCATTGAGGCAGGTCCCAGCCGCACGAAGCGCGCGCGTGCCGTGAACGGTTCGACCATCCGATGGTGTGCCAGAAGCCCGCGCAAGCCATCCATTAACCGCTCCATCTGGTCCCCGGTGGTTTCCAGGCTCACACACACCGTGTGTCGAAACCACATCTTGTCGCGCATTGCGAGGTTCTCCAGGTTCATCGTAGACAGCTGCCCATTCGGGACCGTCAGGACCGTCCGATCGTTGGTGCGCAAACGCGTCGAGCGCAGGCCGATATCTTCGACTTTGCCTTCCTGAGCACCGATCTTGCAGACATCACCCACACGAATTGGTTTGTCAAAAATGATGGAGATGCCGCCAAAGAGATTTTCCAGTGTCTTCTGCGCCGCAAAGGCGATGGCGATGCCGCCAACGCCGAGACCTGCAATCATGGCAGTCACGTCGAAGCCTGCGCTGCGAAACAGGAGGACGACTGCCAGAAACAGAGCCACGGCATTGACCGTTCGCTGAATGAGCCGCACCAGCGCGGTCGAATCCACCCGTCCTACTCGCTCCAGATACTGGCCGGCGAACCTGGCGATTATCCGGAACGCGCGGGTAAAGAGCCAGACGCCCAGAACGATAAGCAGTTTCGAAAGCGTCGCGTCCCACAGCCGGCGAGCCACGGGCGCCGGCTCCATCAGTGAAATTGTGATCTCGATCACTCCGACGAGGAGGAGAGCGCGCATCGGCGCGGCCAGATCATCGAGAAGATGCTCGTCGCGGCCCGCGAAGAGCGACCCGACCCGGCGGCGCATGAGAGGGACGCCGATCCGCCGCAGAACTTTGGCAATGCCGATCGCGAGCACGACGGCCAGCAGGAGAGCGAGCCATTGCCAGATCGGAATCGACGGCCACGCGAGCAACACCAGCGAATGACGAAAAGCGCTGTGCACGGCTGCATTGTACATCTTCGGCGGATTTGCGAGCGTTGCATGTTACAATCCCACACTTTCCGTTCGAATCTCTACGAACACATAACGAAGATGTCAGAACTAGAATGGACTTTTGTCGATACGCCGCCATCCGATGAGTTCGCGCAGCTCCACTTTTTCTCGATCAAGAAGTCCGAGGGAGATCAGCCGATTGAGTTCCGGATCACGGTGTATGAATATTCCACCCACAACAAGCTTTCGATGCGCTTTTACGCGCTTGCCGACAAGCAGGTGAATCAGAAAACGGCGCCCTTTACTCCGTTCGGCTGGGGACGGACACTGCTCGACGCTCTGAGCGAGTGCGTGAAATCCATTTATCGGTTTCCGTATGAGGGCTAAGTTGCCTGCTGTGTTTACGCCTAACTCCCCCGGCTTTCACGCCGCGTCAAGCACATCCCGCACCGTCCTCAGCAGCTCGGCGGCTGTGAAAGGTTTGGGTAGCGCGACGCGGAAGGGGCTGGGCCTGTCTGCGGTCTGTGCGGCTTTTCCTGGGGCGATCATTCCGCTGGCGGAGATGACGCGCACCTTGGGATTGATCTGTTGCAGCGAATTGACCATATCCGCACCGTTCATGACCGGCATGTCCATATCCGAAATTACGAGTTCGATTTCGTCTCTGCGTGAGGAGTACGCTGCGACAGCTTCCGCTCCGTTAGCGGCTTCGAGCACGCGATAGCCGTAACTCTCGAGAGTGACTTTTGCGATTTCACGCACCGCGGCCTCATCATCGACAACGAGGATCAGCTCACCGGCGCCCGCTGGAAGAGTCTTTGTCTCTTCGGGCGCGGCTTCTCCCCTGTTGGGCGGTATTGCAGGGAAATAAATCTTGAACCAGGTCCCCATTCCGACCTCGCTGCGCACATCGATGAATCCGCCGTGATTCCGAACGATGGCGGCAACCATGGACAGTCCAAGACCAGTTCCTTTGCCAACTTCCTTCGTCGTAAAAAAAGGCTCGAAAATCCTGTCACGGATTTCGGGCGAAATCCCATGGCCGGTGTCTCTGACCTCGATGACAATGTGAGGCCCCGCAGAAGCTTCAGGGATCGTTTGGAGATATTCGTCGTCGTTTCGCACGTTTCGAGCGCTGATCGTCAACCTTCCGCCGGAAGGCATGGCGTCGCGTGCATTGATGCAGAGATTCATCAAGACCTGATGCAGTTGCGTGACGTCTGCGAACACACTCCAGAGATCACCCGACACTCTCGAGGTGACGGTGACGGACTTCGGTAACGTCTGCATCAATACCTCTGCCGTCTGCCTGACGATATGCTTTGTTTGAACCGGCACACGCTCGCCCTCGAGACCGCGAGCAAACGTCAGGATCTGGCGAATGAGATCCGCCCCGTGTTCGACACAACCGTCCAGTGTGTCGAGGGTCCGCTGGAAGTCGGCGTCCTGAAACTTTGTGCGGAATAACTGCAGCGCCATGGCGACCGGCGCCAGAACGTTGTTCAGATCATGGGCGATGCCGCTGGCAAGCGACCCCAGTGTCTCCAGGCGTTGCGCGCGCAGGAGTTGCCGCTCGAGGGCCTTGTACTCCGTGATGTCTGCTGCAACCGAAACGTAGCCGTCGCGGTTTCCTTTGTCGTCGTAAGTCGAGGAAGTGGAAACGAGCAGGTCGACAGACCTGCCGTCGCGCCTTGCTCTGCGCAATTCGTGGTTTACAAAAGATTCACCGCGCAGAGCGCGTTCGTTGAAAAGATCGGACTCCTGCCGCTTGTCTTCGCTCACGAACGGCACCCGCTTGCCGAGAACCTCCTCGGCTGTCCAGCCAAAGATGCGCGCTGCAGCCTCGTTCCAAAGCCGGACGTTTCGATGCCGGTCCACGGCGATGATTGCCTGCGGTGATGCCGTAATCAGGGAATTGAGCATCTGGTTGGCTTCCTGCAGGCCTTTCAATGCGGTGACATCCCGGCCTATCGCGTAAATTTGCCGGCGACTCGGGTCCGAAGAGCAGTTCCACTGCAGCCATCTGTGAGAACCGTCCTTGCAGCGATAGCGATTATTGAAACTAACACTGGTCGACTCTCGCGCCAGCGGTGCCGTCTCGGTCAGGGTTCGCTCCCAATCATCGGGGTGAACGAAGTCTATGCAGCGCCGCGACAACAACTCTTCACGTGAATAGCCGAGAGTCCTTTCCCACGCCGAATTGAGAACGATGAAACGCCAGCGAAAGTCCACGATGCAAACGAGGTTGCCCGAGAGGGCGAAAAAACGATCCAATTCTTCTGAACACTTCATGTGTCCAGCCTCCTGCGTCAAATGCATGTTCACTCTAACAAGTCGCATGAGGACGCCCAAAAAGTACAACGCGAGAAAATTTTTTCGAAAATAAAGGAGATGTGGGCACGTTAGGAAGTTTTCCCGCCCAGGAATCACAAAGACACAAAGGGCACAAAGAAAAAGTGACAATTGACCAGGGACCATTGACAAAGCTTTGTCAATGGTCCCTGGTCAATTGTCACTTTTTCTTTGTGCCCTTTGTGTCTTTGTGGTCTCAGGGAGTCGTGAGAGTCAGGCGAAGAACGACGTCGTATCCTTTCCCAAGCTCCGATCCTGTCCACGGAGAAGTAAAAAGACGGGGGGCACCGCCTGTTACCGTACCGCCGTTCTGAGCAAGTCCGTCATACGGCCGATACCATTCGACATTAAAAGTTCCCGCTGCTGTCGTCAGGTCGATCGTCATGCTCGCGGCCTGGGGATCCGTCGCCGAATACTGGGCCTCTGAGTATGCGTTGGGATTGTAGACAAGGAATTCCTGAGTTCCTCGCTGCATCAGTTTCGGCTTCCAGGTGTCGCCCGCGCGCCTGGCCCAGTCCGTGACTAAGGCGTCGTTCGGTTTGAACAAACTCAGATCGATGCCGCGAGTCTGGAAGTACGGCCACACGTACGCCATGGAATCCAGGCCATGGAGTTGGTAGCCGGTAAAATTCGCGCCCGGGCCGATCCACACGAGATCCGGTCTCGAGCTCTGACTGTATGGATGAATCACCCCGTAGCGTCCTCCATAATTCGAGGATCCGCCTGCAAGAAACCATGACCACATCGACCACCGGAAATAGAACCTGGGATCGTAAAGGTTGCTCGGAGGGCTTCCGTAGTCCTGTTCGTAATAACTCTCGCCCATCATGACGTGGCGCGGCACACTCGTGAAATCCGCCATTTGATTGGCTCCCAACGGGTCGGTGACCTGTAGGCTAATGTAGCCAACCCAATTGAGATCGCTCACCGTGGTAAATGGGAATCCCAAATCCCGGCTGGGTTGCGTCGACATTAAATGTCTCCACGGCTCGTGCAAGGCGTAGTAATTTCCCACGTCTCGATTGAAATCGAGTGTTTTCGGAAGCCTGACCTCCTGGTCTTCGCTTACCAGCCAAAAAAGATTCGGGAATGCGGACCAACGCGCGATGAGATAATCCAGCGTGTTGGCTCGAATAGACGGATCAAGGTCCGTCCACCAGTTCTGAATCTGAGTACCCAAAAGCATGGATTGGATATAGATGCCCGGATAGTTGTTGAATATCCATATCAGCCGGCTGTCGGCATTTTGAAATTTCGGCAGCTCATAGCGTGTCCGATCGAAAGAACCGTCATCCAGCCATGGTTCGTTGTTTCCTTGATGGTTCACGTCGCCCGTGCCCCAGGCCTCGAGAGATCCAACCGGACCAAGGACATTGATTCCATGCGCCGCATCATCTTGCACAAATTGCTTCCAGTTTTGAGTGACAACCGGATCCCGGCTCATGAGCAGCCACGCCGTGTCGCTTATCGGCGCAAACCAATGTCCGTCGGCGGTTCGCAACGACTTTGGATTCACTGAATCTCTCTTGAGAAGGCCGGGAAGGGTTGAAGCAATTGCAAGAAAGCTTCCGGACTTACCATTCAAGCCGCCATCGGACGCGGAATCGGAAATCCATTGCCAGGTCCCGCCTTCTGTAACATAGACCCGTGCGCGCCATGTATTCGCGCCGTCAAAGAAGGCCCGGACAGTCACGGCATTTGCCGCTCCCGATGGTGGAGTGAACTTGACGTTTCCGACGGTGTTGAACGGATTCGCGACGGAGCCGTCGCCTGTCAGCACTACCTCGTGGGTTCCAAATCTGAGGGCCGGCGCCGGATCGATAGAGAACGGATCGGCAGTGGTAATGGGATTACTAACCGTTATCGACACGGGCGTTGCAGTTGCCAGATTCATTGCAGCATCGCGCGCCTGCGCTGAAACCTGGTGCACGCCATCTTTGAGTGTGGTCGTATCCAACAAAACACTGAAGGGAGGCGACGTATCCTCACCGCCGAGCTTGGCGCCGTCGATGAAGAATTGGACGCCTGCAACGCCGACATTGTCCGAAGCGTCTGCTGAAACTGCAATCGTGCCGGACACGGTTGCGTTGGGAAGTGGAGAAGTAAGAGTAATAGACGGCGGAGACGTATCCGGCAGTGTCGTCGCAGAGACGGGCGCGGTTTGACTCGAAACATTTCCGGCCGCGTCAAAAGCCGCCACCGAGTAAGAATAAGTGGTTGCGGGGTCAAGACCAGTATTGGAGTAAGCCGTTCCGGTGACTTGTGCGATTTGCCTGCCGTTTCTGAAAACCCGGTAGCCGGCAACCCCGCTACTGTCTTTGCCCTTTCCATCTGTCGATTTGTTCCAGGAGAGATTGATCTGACTGATTGAAATCACGGACGCCTCGAGCCCCGTCGGAACTGACGGCGCAGTGATGTCACCGGAGCGTGTTTTAAAGGCCGCGGCGTGCAGCGTCCAACTGCCGGTAGCTGTGGCGGTCACGACGCCGGAACCGGCAGAGTCCGCGATTTTGTCTTCACCCAGGTTGTTTTCATATTTGGACCGGGCGATAAATCCATCGCGCGGGCGGCACGCTTCGTCCGAAACGCAGAACCCAAAAAGCAGATCTCCGGGCGCTGCGGTGGTGATGGGTCCAGAGGAGACATCCCGGGCCGCACTCCTGGAGACGCCTGGAAGCGGACCACTGGCCTGCGCGCTGCCGTGAAGCGGTGCGACCTTGTCGATCCCTCTATATTCGAAGAGATAAACGGCGAGGCCGGGGTATTCCGGAACTTCACTCAAGGTGACGGTCACCTCAACCGGTCCGCCCGAAATATTCTTTGCATAAAAGAGGGCGGCCTTTTGCTTTCCGCTCGGCGAACTGATGGTAGAACCGATTTGCTGGTAGCTATTACGCTGGCTGTCGGTTACCGACACGAGTGAGGCTGGAGGCGCGAAGTAGAAACCCACAAGGATGAGGTCACCCGGTGTCGTATTCGACCCGAAGTCCAGAGTACCCGTCGCTGACGAAAAATTCTGGGCGTTCGTCTGGACAAAGAAGTTATCGGCCAGAGCATCCGGAACAAAAAGACTGCCGAGAACCAGCGCCCCCAAAGTGAAAATCGAAAACCAAAACACGGAACGCCAAGCAGATTGCCTCATTTTCTTGTTTCCTCACTTGGTTATTGAAATTTAAGGAAGCGGTGTGAGAGATCGTTCAGAGGGGATGCACTACCGCCGTGGGGCTCCCAACCGCGGTAGTCTTCTACTGCGGTATTCTGCTCGGATTTGGATATTTGTCAAACAGTAAAGAGTGTAAAACTTTGTTTTCTTGACAAAGTTTTTCGTGGGTCAGCGAAGATCGTCAGGCGAGGGAATACCCTCGCCTGACAGGTCATTCGACAATAGCCTGCATTACGGAGTTTTCGTAATCGCGCTGGATCTCTCCGTTCGAGGTCTGAACCATGTAGATGGCAACCATCTTCTGTTTGGGATCCACCCAGAAGTGAGTGCCGAAAGCGCCGCTCCAGCCGAAGCTGCCGTTGGATAGCCAGGTTCCGCGCGCCGCAGCGTCAGCCACGACGCGGACGCTGAGGCCGAAGCCCTCTCCGCGAGGCCGGCCGGGCAGCGTGTCCGGCACGAAGATGGAGCCCATCAATTCGACCGCCCGAGGACTGAGCAAACGCTTCCCATTCAACTGTCCGCCGTTGACGAGCAGCTGACCAAACAACGCATAATCTTCGGCTGTGCCCCTGAGTCCGCCCGCGCCCGAAAAGTATTTGGTGGGACCGGGGTCGGGCTGCTTCTCCAGCCCTCGTGTCGTTTTCTGATAAACCGACGCCAGGCGAGGGATGCGATCTTCGGTTGGTGAGAAGAATGTGTCCTTCATACCCAGAGGATCGAATATGCGCTGCTTGAGAAATACGTCGAAGGTTTGTCCTGAAACAATCTCGACGATACGGCCGAGAGTGTCGAAGCCGGCACCGGGGCTGTATCTCCATTGAGATCCCGGCTGGAACTCGAGCGGCAGGGCTCCGAGTCGTGGGATGTAGTCGGCCAGAGTTTCGCCCGGCTTTCGCGCGACCTTAGCCGCTTCGGAGGTACTCATCGGCCCGCTGACCAGACCGGACGTGTGTGTGAGCAAATCCCGAATCGTGATTTCGCGGTCCGCCGGCACTGTATAAAACTGCGGCGACGCGGGCGTTGCCTGGTTCGCGCCGGCCGGCGCCGGGGTCGATTGGCGTGCAACCGCTACCTTTATGCCTTTGAACTCCGGGATGAATCTCGACACCGGGTCGGTGAGCCGCACTTTTCCTTCTTCCATCAGCATCATGATGGCAACGCCGGTAATGGGTTTCGACATCGATGCCATGCGGAAAATCGCATCCGATGCCATTGGCTTCTTCGTTTCGATGTCCATGAACCCGTGCGTCTCAAAGTACGCCACGCGGCCGTTGCGAGCCACCAGCGTGACGGCCCCCGAAATGTCTCCCGCGTCGATGCGGCGTTGAAGCATCTGGTGAATTCTCTTCAAACGTTCAGCGGAGAAACTGACCTCTTCGGCTTTCACATGGGGTAGTTGCGCCCCCACCAACGGGATGGCGAAGAGCATAAGGAAAACGAGTTTCTTCATGTTTTCTCCTAATAGGTTTTGCTGAATCCGTTGCGGGTATTGGTTACGGTAAAGCCGCCATCCTGTTGTGCCAAGATCTTCAGAAAGTAGGCGCGTCCGTTGTGCTCCGGAGCTGGAGGTGCTTGCTGGCCCTGAGGCGGCGGTGTGAAGGGCGTCACCGGCATGCTTTCGAGCGGCTGATCGAACAAGTTCGCGATGAACATTCCGGGGACTGTGTACTCCTGGCCTCCGAGTTGCGAAAAGTGGACCTGCCAGACGTCCTCGACACGCGGCCCGCTGAAGAAGATTTTCATGGCCTCCGGTGGTGCGCCTTTGCGAGTGCCATTGTTGGTGACAACCACTTTGGGATTGACCGCGTTGACCAGGAATTCCCCGTTGACATTGCCGTGGCGGCCGGCGAGCAACAGGTCCACTGTGCCGATGCGATTGTTCGGGCACATCAGATCGAATTGGCGGTTCAGCGTCAGATCGCCCAGGTGCATGGTTCGGAATTTTCCGAAAGTAATGACGCTGCCGAGAGACTGGTCGTCCTCGGTCAGGTTGACACCGGTCTGAGGC
>QHXD01000088.1 GCA_003223895.1 Acidobacteriota bacterium | reverse complement strand
CTTCAAAGGAGGCTTCGCAGGATTTTCTTGATGGCGCAGCCACCCCTCCTCTCTGAGGGCAACAATATACTTGCCTAATCAGAGGGCGGATTTGAAACCAGCAATTTGGAACCGCCGATTTGGAATATATATGACCGGATTCTCATCAGCCCTTAGCGATCATTGCTTTTGAAAATTGCTTTAGAAGATTTCCTCTATATATTCCAAATCGGCGGTTCCAAATTGCTGGTTGCAGCTCCGCCCTCGGCTGGTTAGGCAAGTATATTGTCGCCCTAAGTTAGGATGGGTGCCTGCGAGGCCATCAAGTTCAAAAAAGGCCGAGTAGGCGGGGTGGTTCCAAAACAACTTGTTGCAAGGTTTTACTTAGGAACCACCCCGTCTGCGCCCGCCTCGGTGGCTTCGCGACATTTTATTAATGGCGCAGCCTCCCCTCCTAACTTAGGAGGGGAATTGTCGCGCCTGCCAATTCATTCACACCTTTATAGACCGCCGCTACAGTTCGATTAGAATGATCTGAACCCGAGTTTGGGAGGCGCGAGATGTTTTGCGACCGCTGTGGCGCGAAATTGGACGATTCGGCCGCTTTCTGTTCCGGGTGCGGCAAGCTGGTCGGAACCACTCCGCTGATTCCGCGCCAGGGCCGCATTGCGGGACACCTTCGCTTGCTGGGCATTTTTTGGATCGCTCTTTCGGCTTTTCGACTGATCCCGGGATTCCTGCTGATCGTGATTTTCCGCTCGCCGGATTTCCCGCCCAATGTGCCGCCCTTTGTGCACACCCTGCTTCCGATGATCGGTCGCATGCTCCTTCTCAGCGCCCTCGTTGGAGGCATCGTCGGCATTGGGCTGTTGACTCGTCAGCCCTGGGCGAGGATGCTGGCCATTGTTTTCGGCAGCTTGAATCTCTTCGATCTTCCCTTTGGGACAGCAATCGGCATTTACACCCTCTGGGTGTTGCTGCCGGCAGAATCAGAGCGGGAGTATCGCAGCGCCGTGAGTGCAGCGGAGCCTTCTGTGCCCAGATAAAAGCCGCTTGTCCCAACCTGCTGGTCGTTGTATTCGATATGCCGTTGAATATCGCCAGGAGGCTGTATGAAACGAATCCATCTTGCAACGGGCTTGATTCTTCTTCTCTGCGCCGCGGCTGCCGCTCAAACCTGGAGTTCCTATGGCGGCGATCCGGGCGGCGCGCGCTTCTCCTCTCTTTCGCAAATCAAAAAGGGCAATGTGGCCCGGCTGAAGGTTGCCTGGACTTTTCATACTGGAGACGTTTCCGACGGAAAGGACGGCCGGCCGAAGAGCAAATTCGAAGTCACTCCGATTCTGTTCAACGACACGCTTTACGCGAGCACTCCATTCAATCGCGTCATCGCTCTTAATCCCGAAGACGGCAGCCAGCGTTGGTCGTACGATCCGAAGATCGATCTGAAGCGTCACTATTCCGAATCGCTGGTTTCCCGGGGCGTTTCTGCGTGGGAGGACAAGACTGCCGCTTCGCCGGCGGCGTGCCGGCGCCGAATCTTCCTTGCCACGTTGGATGCGCGGCTGATCGCCCTGGATACGAGCAGCGGTAAGCCATGTGAAGGTTTCGGAACGGGTGGAAGCGTGGACCTGACGCAGGGCGTCGGGAACGTCGATCCCGGCCAATACGAGGTGACGTCGCCGGTGGCAGTTATCAATGACATTGTCGTCGTGGGCTCCGCCATCGGAGACAATCGTAAGGTCGACGTGGAGCGGGGAACCGTGCGCGCGTTCAACGCGAGAACGGGCCGGCTCCTGTGGAGTTGGGATCCGATTCCCCGCGATGGGCGCACCGGCGCCGCAAACGCATGGTCGGCGATGTCGGTCGACCCGGGCCGCGATCTGGTGTTTGTGCCGACCGGAAGTGCCGCGCCCGACTTCTACGGTGGTGAGCGCCTCGGCGACGATCTGTTTGCAAACTGCGTCGTCGCGCTGCGGGCTTCCACCGGCAAGATCGTCTGGCATTTTCAGGTTGTGCACCACGACCTGTGGGACTATGACGTCGCCTCACAACCGCTTCTTACGACTGTTCAACGCGACGGAAGGAACGTTGCCGCGGTCGTCGTGAACACGAAAATGGGACATGTGTTTGTCCTCGATCGCGAGACGGGAAAGCCGCTCTTTCCGATCGAAGAACGGCGTGTGCCGGCGAGCGATGTTGCAGGAGAAGAGGCCGCTCGCACCAGATCAAGCGTGGGGCAGCGATGAAACGGAACGCAAGGCCTGCCGGGACCAGATCGCCGGGCTTCGCTATGAAGGTGTCTTTACGCCGCCCAGCCTGAAAGGAACCATGATCTTCCCAGGCTATGTCGGCGGCGTGAACTGGGGAAGCGCGTCGGCGGATGAGAAGCGCGGAATCATGGTGGTGAACGTGAATCAGCTCGCGTTCTGGGTTCGTTTGATTCCTCGCGCCCAGTTTGTACAGCAGGCGGCGGAATCGTCCAGAATACAGGCGCGCGCCCAGTTCTCGAGCCAGAGTGGGACACCGTATGGGATGGCTCGAGAGCTCATCCAGTCTCCAAAAGGACTCCCCTGTGTTCCGCCGCCGTGGTCGAGAACCGTTGCCGTGGATTTGAACAAAGGCAGCATCGTTTGGGAAGCTCCTGCGGACGGCCCGAGCATGGGTGGTGCGATCATGACGGCCGGCGGACTTGTTTTTGTTTCGGGGGCTACCGACCAGAAGCTGCGCGCTCTCGACGTGGATACCGGCAAGGAACTGTGGAGTGTTCGTTTACCTGCCGGCGGCCAGGCCATGCCGGTGACGTATCAAAGCCCCCGCGGCAAGCAGTACCTTGTGATTGCATCGGGTGGGCACGGCGACCTGCCTGTCGGTTTAGGTGATTCCATCATTGCTTACGCCTTACCATAGAGGGCGATGAATCGAATACTGTTCTGGCCGCTGTGGGCCGGCTTTTGGACAATTATCGGTCTTGTCAACTTCGGCAGCGCTTTGATCTTCATGCGGCGCATTCAGCCCGGCATTCCCGCATGGCAGCCCCTGGTGTGGGAACTGTCCAGCGTATATGTCATCGGGCTCTTGCTGGTGCCGCTTGTCGTATACGCGACAAGACATCTGGAGTTCAGGCGGGACCGATGGAAGCGGGTCCTTGTTGCCCACTTCGCTCTGACCGTTCCATTTTCTCTACTTCACACCTCCGGCATGGTTGCCATCCGTAAAGCCGTTTACTGGATGGCCGGTCTCTCGTATGACTATTCCAGTGGCAATCTTGCGGGAGCGGTCCTCTATGAGTTCTACAAGGACATTCTGAGTTACTGGATGATCGTGTTGATCGCCATTGGTTTTCAGTATTACAACCGCTACCGCGAACGGGACCGGCAGCTCGCGGAAGTTCAGCTTCAGAACCTGAGACAGCAGTTGAATCCGCATTTTCTCTTCAACACGCTGAACATGATTTCCTCGAAGATGTACGAGGACGTTGCCCAGGCCGATGCCATGATTGCCCGCTTGAGCGATCTGCTGCGTATGACGCTGCGTACCTCGCGGCAACCCGAGGTTCCACTCCGAACCGATCTGGAAGCTCTGGATCTGTATCTCGAGATCATGAAAGCCAGATTCGGCGATGCGATTCAGGTGGACTTGAACGTTGACGCTCACGCACACGAGGCTCTCGCGCCGAGTCTTATCCTGCAGCCGCTCGTGGAAAACGCATTCAGGCATGGAGTGAACGGCCAGGCTGCCAGCGGGAGAATTCGGATCCGAGCGTCTGTGAGCGACCACACACTCACGCTCCGGGTTTCCGATAATGGTCCCGGTTTTCAAGATTCTCGCGAGGCCATCCTGAATCGCGGCTTCGGACTCTCAAACACAGCGGCCCGCCTGCAACAACTCTATGGGGATCAGCATCGCCTCGATTTGAACAATTCTGACGGCGGCGGCGCCGAAGTCGTGATTCGCATACCGTATCGAGTGGCCTGACCGATGCGCGTCCTTATCGTTGACGACGAGCCCCCGGCGCGGAGGAAGCTGGCCGAGTTTCTCCGCCGCGAGCGTGATGTGGAAATCTCGGGGGAAGCAGCCAATGGAATGCAGGCGGCGGAGTTGATCGACGAGCTTCAGCCGGACGTTGTTTTCCTCGACGTCCAGATGCCCGGCATGAACGGTTTCGAAGTGCTCGAGACGATTCACGGCCGCATTCCGTTCGTCGTTTTCGTTACCGCGTACGATCAATATGCCGTCAAAGCATTCGAGGTTCATGCGGTCGATTACCTGCTCAAGCCCTTCGATCGTAACCGCCTTCAGGCCTGCCTTTCCCGCGTGAGGGACCAGATCGGCCGGGATTCCGGCCGCGACATTCAGGCGCGAGTGGAAAAACTGATTGCCGAAGCGACAGGCCGGGCTTACCTGAACCGGGTGATGGTCAAGAACAAAGGCCGTATCATTTTCCTGCAGGTTCGGGACATTGATTGGATCAAAGCGCTCTCGAACTATGTAGAATTGCACGCCGGAGCGCAGACATATCTGCTTCGGGATACGATGAGCTCATTGGAAGCCAGGCTCGATCCCGCTGCCTTTGCCCGAGTTCATCGATCCGTTATCGTGAACCGGGATCGGATCAGGGAGCTGCAGCCCTGGTCTCACAACGACTACCTTTTGATCATGAAGGATGGGACCGAAATCCGGATGAGCAGGAGGTACCACAAGAATCTGTAAAGCAGGGGAATAATTAGCCGCGGATTACGCGAATTACGCGGATGGGGCGCAAACAAGAAAACCTTGATGCGCCCCATCCGCGTAATTCGCGTAATCCGCGGCTAATTATTCCCCTGCTTTACCTCATTGCGAAGTCGCGACGGGAAGCGGTGCTTTACCGTCAAGCACGAACGTCAGCAGCTTCGGCATCACCGGAGGAGGAGCGGGAGGCGCGGGTGCGGCCTCGCGCTGGCCCCCGCGTCCGGCAGCGTTATCGACGTCGGGTCCGGCTCCAAAGCCGCCTCGCGGCGGCAGCACACCGGTACCGCCCATCAGCGTGATGTATTGCTTACCATCGAGTTCGTATGTGATCGGGGGTCCCATGCCGCCTCTTAGTCCTGTCTGGACGTCGAGCAGCTTCTCGCCTTTGTCCGCGCTATAGGCGACGAGTCTGCCGTCGGGAATCACCTGGATCACCAGATTGCCTGCGGTCGTTACAGTTCCGCCGCCGATGCCTCCGCCGCCCGGGGCGCGCCAGCGCTCTTTCTGGGTCACAGGATCCCACGCGATGAGGTATCCGCCACGCTGACCGGCTTCAGGAGTAACAGTCGGTCCGATTGCAGGTGGCGTCGGCCGCGGAGTACGAGCGGGAGCCGAGGACGCCGCTGCCGCAGGAGCACCTGCGCCGGCTCCACCGCCTCCACCGCCACGGCCACCAAAGGTGATACCCAGGTTCTGCTGGCCCGGTTTGTAGGTGAAGTTCTGCTCAATCGAGAATGTGAACGTGCTGCTTGAAGATGCCGGAATGTAAACGAGGCCGGTGGCCGCATTGAATGACATCGGCGACCAGTTGTGCGCTCCGCCTGGTCCCGGAGCCAGCGTAATCGGATCCGCCCCATATCGAGCCTCGGGATTCTCGATCGGCCGGCCGGTCTCCGGATCGATGCCCTTGGCCCAGGTCACCGTGGCGAACGGTCCGGCCGAGATAAACGCTCCGGTGATTCGATCGAGGACGTAATAGAAGCCGTTCTTGTTGGCCTGCATCAGCACTTTTCGATTGCGTCCATCGATGCGGACATCGGCGAGAAGAAGCTGCTGCACGCTGTCAAAATCCCAGGAATCGCCGGGCACCGGCTGGTAGTGCCACTTGAGCTGACCATTGTCAGGATTGACCGCGAGGATGGAACACACATAGAGGTTGTCTTTGCCTTTGGACTGACGCAACTCTTCGGGCCAGGGTCCGCCGTTGCCGGTTCCGACGTAGATCAGGTTCGCATCCGGGTCATAGGCCATGCCGTCCCACACCGTGCCTCCTCCACCGAGCTTCCACCATTCACCTTCCCAGGTTTCGGCCGCTTTTTTCATGGCGGCGTTCTCGAATGGCTTCGAAGGATCGCCGGGCACCGTGTAGAAGCGCCATGCGAACTTGCCGGTATTGGCATCGTAGGCTGCAAAGTATCCGCGCACGGGATACTCGGCCCCGCTGACCCCAATGATGACCTTACCTTTTGCAATGCGCGGGGCCATCGTGATCGTGTAGTTCTCTTCGATTGAAGAAACCTGCGCTGTCCAGAGGACTCTTCCATCAACTGCATCCAGCGCGATCAGCCTTCCGTCAAGCGCCGGCGCGATGATCTTGCCCTGATAAATGGCGAGACCGCGATTCACAATGCCGCAGCAAACTTTCGGGCGCGTCACAGCCTGGTTCACTTGCGGGTCATAACGCCATTTTTCTGTTCCGGTGCGCGCGTCGACGGCAAACACAATGCTCCAGTTGGTAATTCCGTAAATCGTTCCGTTCCAAACCAACGGAGTTGCTTCCTGGCTGCCACCGCCCTGTCCTACTTCATAGGTCCAGGCCAGGCCAAGCCGGCTCACATTCGTTGTGTCGATCTGCTTGAGCGGGCTGTAACGGGTCTCACCAGGCGTACTCCCGTAAGTGAGCCACTCGTTTCCTCGTTTCCCGGCATTCTTCAAAGCCGAATCATCAATACGCCGGGGCTGCTGGGCGACGGCGATCCAGGCTACCATGCTCAACATAGCCCAAAGAACGAACAGCCACTTGGCCTTACTCTTCTTACGCAGCATTAAAGCCTCCTACAGCCTGAATGGTGAACTGCCGTTTTAGTCAAAAGCCTTCCTGAAGTCAAGGCACCTTCCTGAACGCGGGCTGAAGCCCGCGACTACATTTGGGATCAGCGTACATTTGGGATCAACGTACATTTGGGATCAACGCCATTTGAAATCGAGGTCTCCAGAATGTAGTCGCGGGCTTCAGCCCGCGTTCTACCTTTGAAGCTCTTCCCATTTCAGAATGACTTTGCCGCTGTTGGCGGAGCGCATGACCCGAAAAGCTTCTTCGAAGTCGCGGTAGCTGAAGCGGTGGGTAATCACGGGCAGAATGTCCAGGCCGGACTGCAGCAGGACCGTCATCTTGTACCAGGATTCGTACATCTCCCGGCCGTAAATGCCTTTAATCGTGAGCATGTTGAAAATGACTTCCTTCCAGTCGATGGCGATGTCAGCAGAAGGTAAACCGAGCAGCGCGATTCGTCCTCCGTGCGCCATGTTGTGCAACATGTCCCTGAAGGCGGAAGCGTTTCCGGACATCTCCAGCCCCACATCGAAGCCTTCCTTCATCCCCAGCTTCTTTTGCGCATCGGCGATCGACATCTGCTTGACGTTCAAGGCCATGTCCACTTTGACTTTCCTGGCCAGTTCCAGGCGGTATTCGTTGAGGTCGGTGATCACGACGTAGCGAGCCCCCGCGTGCCGCACCACGGCGGCAGCCATGATTCCAATCGGTCCGGCACCTGTAATCAGAACATCCTCTCCCAGAACCTCAAACGTGAGCGCGGTGTGTACGGCATTCCCGAATGGATCGAAGATAGCGGCCGCATCCCGGTTTACGCGCGGGTCATGACGCCAGACGTTGGTCATGGGCAAAGCGATCAGTTCGGCGAAGCACCCCGGCCGGTTCACGCCGACTCCGGATGTATTCGCGCAGAGGTGCCGCAGGCCGGCCATGCAGTTGCGGCATCTGCCGCACACCACGTGTCCTTCCCCGGAAACCAGCTCTCCAGGCTGGAAGTCGTTGACGTTCGAGCCAACTTCGACAATCTGTCCCACAAATTCGTGGCCAATGGTCATCGGCACGGGAATGGTCTGCCGAGCCCAATCGTTCCAATCGAAGATGTGAACGTCGGTCCCGCAAATCCCTGTGCGCAGAACACGGATGAGCACGTCGTTGATACCGAGTGCGGGTTCGGGAATGTCCTGCAGCCAGAGACCCGGCTCAGCATGCGCTTTGACTAAAGCCTTCATGTGAGCATGGTAGTCGATTGTGGCGCCGTTTCAACGGAGGATTAAGAATTAGCCGCGAATTACGCGGATTACGCGAATGGGGCGCAAAAAAAAATTCTTGATGCGCCCCATTCGCGTAATCCGCGTAATTCGCGGCTAATTCTTAATCCTCCGTGAAACGGCCTACGAGGTCTGCTGGCGGGCCGCTGCGGCCTGCAGGTCCCGATACGGAACGATGGGACCGTGAATCGGCACAATCCGATCGACACGGAGTCCCAGCTTCTGAACGGTTTGCACAACACTCGGAGAGAATGGAGCCGCGGGCGGCGGGGCATTCGGCGCCGGTGGCGGAGCATTCGCAGCCGGTGGTGCAGGCGGATTGAACAAGTCTGCTTCGACCAGGAGACGCTCTGCGGGGAAGTACACTATCAGCATCGTTTCACTGTGCACGTTCGGAATGTGATAGATCTCGAGAGTTCGAGAGGCGTCCTTGAGTTCGTACTTGTCGGTCACCGTCTGGATTGTCGGGGCCTTCGGAGCCTTGCTGAACAGGTCCGGATACATCGTGGATGGGCGCTTGGCAATCTCTTCAAAAAACTCCTTGTTTCCGGCGTGCGTGATGAGCGTCACGCCATCTTCGACCATAGCTCTGCGCACACCACCGGAGTGATCGAAGTGGTGATGGGTGTTCACGACGTATTTGAGCGGTTTGCCCGGCCTCAGTTCTTTGACCTTGGCGAGCACGGCGCCCGTACGCGCTTCGTTCTGAGGCGCCTCGATCAGGGCAAGGTAATCGTTGAATTCCACCAGCACGCTGTGATGCGACTGGCCGGCCAGATACCAGACACCTTTGGCGATTTCTTCGGAAGTGACCATCGGCGGCGGAAGGTCCGGCGCGGCCGCGGACTTGGCCGCATCGGGCGCCGCCAGGTTGCCGACGTCGCCGTTCACGGTATTTTTGGACACCTGGATGTCGGCGGTCGTGAATTTATCGGTTTTTGAAGTGATCCTGCCCGGAAGTTTCAGCCCGTTCACATCAGTGTAATTGGCGAAGTCGGTTTCGAGCGTGGCATCACCGATCGGCCAGTTGATGTTGTTGGATGTCATCGAAACCACTTTCGACGGAAGCTTTGTTCCGCTATCCACAAAGAGCGTGAATTTGTCGCCCTGTGCCGTTGCGATGTCTACGGCATCCTCGCCCCCTTCTTTCCTCGGATTCGACAACTGAGCGCCTGCCCCCAATGCGGCGCGAAGCGCACCGATCGGGTAATGGTACAACTCCATCCGCCTGTCCTTCGCAACCTGCGCAGCAGCACGAGTCGCGGTTCCGTTGGCCGCGACGTTATATGCGACATCTCCATCCAATCCGAGATTTTGTTTCTGAGGCTGAGGATTTGGCGCCCCAAACGTCGCGATACGAGTTTGTTCCAATCGCTGGCGTCCGCCCGCGAAATCGATGTAGCGTTTGGACTCGGTAACCTTCAGGACGTTGAGAGCGTCCGGGTTTTGACTTTGACCGAGGTTGCCATTCTCCCCGGTACCTTCGATTACGAGCGTGTTTACAGCAAGGATTTTATCAGCGCCGCCGAGCGCAGAGGCCGTTCCATTCACGATGGCCTTCTCGGGAGCTGATGCGCAACCCACGAGTACCAGGGTTGCGGCGAAGAACAATGTGGTTCGTCTCACGATACATCTCCTTTTTGCTGCCGTTAGATTGTTGGGGTAGGTGGGTCATCCTAGCACGAGATGCAAGGAGTTCAAAAAATTGTTCTGCAATAAACGTTAACGGTTTACAGTAACGCCTCGCTACAAAAGGAGAAACTTCGATGAGACTTCTAACGTTATTCGGTTTGTCCGTCGCTTTCGCATTGCCGCTGGCAGTTGCCGGACAGGCGCCGGCAGGCTGCGCCCCGGTTGGAAGTGTCCGGTTCATCTGCGGCCAGGAGGCTCCTGAAGATCTGGTTTTGATACCAGGCACGGATTGGGTCGTTGCATCCATCTTTTCAGGAAAAGGAGGCATCCGTCTGATAAGCGTTCGCGAAAAGACCACATCCGTTGCGTACCCGATCACCACTTCCAGGGAGCGGCTGGACGCCAAGACCTACGATTCATGTCCAGGCCCGCCGGACATGGAGCAGAAAGCGAGCTTCAGGACACACGGCCTGGCCATTCGCGCCGGCAGGAACTCCGTCCATACCCTGTATGCCGTTCACCATGGCAAGAGAGAATCGATCGAGGCCTTTGAGGTTGATGCTCGCTCGAAGCCGCCGGCGTTAACCTGGATCGGATGCGCGGTTGCGCCGGACCCGATCGGCCTGAACTCCGTCGTCGCTCTGCCCGAGGGTGGCTTCATCGGAACGGATTTCCTTGCCCGCGGTGTCGATGCCGGCGCGCGAGGCAGGATGATGGCGGGCGAGAACAACGGGGCGCTCTGGGAATGGCACACAGGCAAAGGATGGAAGATGGTTCCCGGCAGCGAAGCGGCCGGCGCCAATGGCCTGGAGATTTCAAAGGACGGTAAATGGCTGTATGTGGCGGCGTGGGGAAGCCAGAACTTCTTTCGCCTGTCGCGCGGACAGACCCCGGTCAAGCGAGATGTCGTCCCGCTCGGATTTCGCGTTGACAACATC
>QHXD01000087.1 GCA_003223895.1 Acidobacteriota bacterium | reverse complement strand
CGGCGCGTATGTCTACGGGGACTTTTGCTCGGGTGAAATCTTCATGCTGAGGGACGGGATTCAAACTGTTCTCCTCGATACAACACTGGATATCTCGTCCTTTGGTGAAGATGAGGCCGGCGAGATCTATGTTGTGGCCTTGTCGGGCACGATTTCGCGGCTGACGAATCCCGATGCCCGTGACGCATCGGCACGCTCTTTCTCGACGCCCGACCGGGGTGCGTTTGTTGCGTCAACGCCGGGCAGCGCAAGCGCCTTGACCACAGGCTATGCGCGGATTCAGGCCAGCCAAGTGAGCCCCTTGCCATCGGGTATCGCCATCTTTGGACTTCAGCAGCGCGGTATTGTTGTTTCGGAGACGTCGGTGCCGGCCTCGCCGTTGATCCAGTCGGGCCGGGTGTTCGCAGAAGTGGCCGGTGCGGTAAACACCGGCATCGCAATTGCCAACCCGAACACCGGGGCCGCGACGATTTCGTTTTTCTTCACGGATTCCAACGGCAATAATTTCGGCTCAAAGACAACGACGATTCCCGCAGGCCACCAGATCGCCGCGTTTTTGAACGAGGCACCGTTCGCACCGGTCAACGGCGCCACGTCGATACTTGGTACCTTCACGTTTTCGTCAAACCTTGCGGTTTCTGCAATTGCCATTCGTGGCTTCACCAATGAACGCTCGGAGTTCCTGATGACGACGTTGCCGATTCTTTCGGTCGGGGCCACGGGAGGTGAGACCATCACGCTCGCTCATTTCGCGGACGGTGGTGGATGGCGCACTCAGGTAGTACTGGTGAATCCTGGCGACAGCCCGATCGGCGGCACGATCCAGTTTCTTGGCGCGGACGGCCAGACCATCAGCGCGTCGCCGTACGCGATAGGGCCGCGAGGCGCCACGCGGATCCCGACCGCGGGGACGGCGTCGACTGTCCAGACCGGCTCGGTGCGGGTTTCAACGACGACGACCGCGCCTTCCGCGGTCGCTATTTTTACATACAAGCCCGTGGACACGACGGTGACTGAAGCGGGTGTTCCGGCATTGAGGAATGGCACGGCATTTCAACTTTACGTGGAAAAGTCAGGCGCGGTCGAGACCGGACTTGCGGTTGCGAATCCGTCGGCGAGCCCCATAACCGTGAATCTGGCCTTGACGCGCGCGGATGGCAGCTCGACGGGCTTGTCCGGCCAGCTCAATATTCCTGCGAATGGTCAAACCTCGCTGTTCCTGAGAGAAATCCCCGGATTTGCATCGCTGACAGCTCCGTTTCAGGGCGTGCTTCGAATTACGTCGGCTGCACCCGTTGCTGTGACCAGTCTGCGCGGCAGAACCAATCAGCGCAGCGAGTTCCTGGTGACTACGACGACACCCGTTGACGAGTCCGCCGCCGTCACAAGCTCGGAATTGCTCATCCCGCATTTTGCAGAGGGTGGGGGGTATAACGTTCAGTTCATCCTTTTTGGCCGCGTATCATCAGGGACGATGTATCTCTTTGACCGCGGGGGCCAGCCGCTGAGTCTGCTGTTCCAATAATGTCGAGCGGGGAATCCAACGATTTCTGTAAGGTTCTTTTGTTATAGTTTTAAAGTATATACGTGTGCAAAAGACCTTCGGGATGTTCGGGATGAATGATGAGCACTGATAAGGATAAGCTCCAGGAACTCTTGGAAGCGCGGGCCATAGCGGATCAGGAACTCGAGAAGATGCGCACGCCCGTGACGATCCTTTTCAGTGACATCAAGGGATCCACGCCGTACTTCGAAAAGAAAGGTGACCTGGCAGGCATGGCGATGATCAATCGCCATAACGGCATCTTGTTTCCTGTCATCGAAGGCGAAGGCGGCCGTATCGTGAAAACGATTGGCGACGCCATCATGGCCTGCTTTGAAGACCAGGTCGCTGCGGTGAAAGCCGCCGTAGGCATGCAACGGGCGCTCGAGGAAGACCGTAAGGGGCGCGAAGAAATCGAGCAGATTCATATCCGCGTGGGTTTGCATTACGGCCTTGGTCTTCTCAAGGAAGGCGATGTATTCGGCGATGTCGTCAACGCCGCATCCCGTGTCCAGCATCAGGCTCAGACCGAGCAGATTCTCATCACCGATGCATTGCTCGACGCCGCGAAATCCGCAGGCTTCGAATGCGCCAGAATGGGCCGCGCGGAACTCAAGGGTAAAGATGAACCCATCGACCTCTACGCAGTCGCATGGTCCGCTTCGGCCACTCAACAGCTGGTGGAGGAAGTACAGGCGCAGTACGAAAAAAAGTTCAAGGACCTGAAGCGCCAGCAGGACGAGCTCGAGGAAGAATTCGAAAACGCCCGGGATCAATGGCGAGTTGAGCGCCGCAACCTGAATGCGGAAATCGAACAGCTCGAGGAAGCGGCCGAGCGCGCCCGCCAGAGCGCCAGGGCACAGATCTCCGATGACATGCAGTCCGAGATTCGATTCCAGCTCGAAGAAGCCATGCGTGCTCGCCAGCAACTCGAACTGGACATGATAAATGCAAACCAGAGGTTCGAAGCAGAGCGGAACAATCTCAAGGCCGAGATCGCGAGCATGCAGGGCCGGATCGTCGAAGCCATGGAGCGCTCCAACAATCCCGCGCGAACAGCAATGGCTGTTCGCGAACAGGTGGAAGCCCGCGTGGCCGAAGCCAGACAGGAATGGCAGCTACAGTGGGACGGAGAGCGCAAACGCCTGACCGCGGAAATCGAGCGCCTCAAGAAAATGTCCAGCGGCGCTTTTGCCAACGAAAAGAAAGAAGCTGCCCGGCGCGCCGTTCTCGAAAAGCTGGGAAAGCTGCCGAAAGGTTCGGCCGGCGGCCCGCCGGGAAAGACAGCGGAGCAGTGGGAAACGGATTACGAGAACGCGAAGATCCAGTGGGAAACCGAGCGCGATCAGCTCAATCTCAAACTCAAGAAGCTCGAACTGGAGTTGCAACGCACGTCAGACAGCATGCGCAGCGAAATCTTCAAGGAAATGCGCAATCAGTACGAACCCAAACTGGCCGACTCGAACCGGGAGCGTAACCGGCTCGAGCAGGAAATCCAGGCTCTCACCGGTGAGCTGGCCACAGAGCGCCTGCGCCTGAATGCCCGTGTCGAACAGCTTGAACAGGCGATTCCAGAGGCGCAGGAATCGGCGCGCAAACAGGTCAGCGCGGAGTTGCAGTCACAGTTTGAAGACAAGCTCGAAGAAGCAAACCGCCTGCGATCGCGCCTGGAGCGCAGGCAACAGGATGCGGCCGAAGAGTGGGAAGCGGAGCGCCGCCGAACAAAGAAACGGATCGTGAACCTGGAAGAACAACTCAAGGAAGCCAAAGAGATCGCCTACAAACTAACAAAGGGGCGGCCCGTACCCTCGGAGTAAATCATGACTCAATCGACCTACCAGGATGCTGAACTTCTCCTGAAACTTTACGACATGCGGCGCGAAGAACGGCTTCGAACCGCGCGCGCCTGGTTCATCGGAAATTTCTCGGCCGGTTCCGTCGGGGAAGCGATGGAAAAGTATCCGCACGGCAGCGATCACAATGCCTACTACCGAATGGTGAGTACCTACTGGGACATGGCCGCGTCATTCGTCGTTCGCGGTGTGCTGAATGAAGAACTGTTCTTTGAGAACAGCATGGAAATGCTGCTTGTCTGGGAAAAGATGAAAGACCTTGTTGCGGATCTTCGCCGCCTCCGGAAAAATCCGACACTATACCGCAACCTTGAAAAGGCTGCCGCGAAACATATCGAATGGCTCAACAAACAGGCGCCGGAAGCGTATGAGGGATTGCGGGCGATGCTGGTTCCGAGGAAGTGAATGCGTTCGCTCTCATCCTCCTCTACCTCGGCTTGATCCTCGGCCTCATCGCCATTCCCTTCGGCTTTCCCGGCACGGTCATCATTCTGCTTTCCACCTTCCTGTATGCTCTCGCCACAAACTTCTCCGGCGCTATCGGCATTCCGTTTTTCATTGTCCTCTGCGTTCTCACGATCATTTCCGAAACCGCCGACAACTGGCTCACCGCTCTCGGTGCGGGCCGCTACGGCGCGTCAACCGCTTCAATGTGGCTTTCTTTTCTGGGCGGCCTTCTCGGAGCCATCCTCATCGGCGGCCCGCTGGCCGTCGTTCTGGGGCCGCTGGGACCGGTAGCCGGCGGGTTTGCCGGAGCGTTCCTGATCGTGGTTGCTTACGAGCGCACGCACGGCAAAGACTGGCACAGTGCGTTGGCCGCCGGATGGGGAACGTTTGTGGGGCGGATGGCGGGGATCGTCCTGAAACTTGTCATCGCAGTCGCGATGATTATCGCCGTGACCGTGGCAATTCTGTTCTGAAGACGTAATCCCAGACCGGCGTTGTCACTCCGAAACATCTGTCCCGATTTGTGAAGTGATGGTAGAAGTGTGCGCGCCGTTGCCATGCGATCAGACCCGAACCTGGAAGGTTCATGTGGACACGGTAATGGACGGCTTCGTAGTAAAGAAATCCAGCCCAAACTCCCACCATCGCACCAACCGCTCGTGCGGCGTCTCCAAATGCGATCAGGAGCAGGCCAAAGAGAGCCGCGGAGATTGCAAGTCCGTAGACCGGGTCAACCAGCAACTTCGTGGGATCGCGGGGTGCGGCATGATGGCTGAGGTGTGATGCGTTCAGAACGTCGCGCAGCCTCGGATTCTGCACCTTGAAGCGAATGTGGAAAACAAACCGGTGCAGACCGTATTCGAGCAGGCTCCATATCAGCAGCCCGAGAGGAAACAACCACACCAGATTTAGTAATCCTGCCTGCGTTTCGCTACGGAATGTGACGTACAGGAGAAGAACCGCGAGCAGAGGAAAAATCCAGAATGAGCGAAAACGATATAACCGCTCCTTCAATTTCATGGCCCTATTGTAGCAAGTTATGTTCCAAAGTGCTGTAGCTCTAATGGGCTAGACTGATCCGGCACTCTGCTGTCGCCAAACCGCCATTTTTTGGCAGGACGGTTAAGCGCAACCGCAGAGAATTCGCTTTGGCGATTTCCCCCTGTGAGACTTCGGCATTTCCATCTAAGTTCATACACAACAGCCGTTTGGCGGGCGGTATCAACGGGGTGCGAAGTCTGACGAATTCCAAAACGCTGTTCGGCCGCAGTTCCACGTTGATGTTCTGAATGTTGAATCCCTGGGTTGTGATGTTGTCCCCAATGATGCCGCTGCAGATAAGGTTCTCTTCAGCGTCATAGAACGAGGCCGAGACGCGAATATCCGCGGGAAGGCAGGCGGATGGCTGGCTTACAGTGCTGAAAAAGTTCAGGTAAAGCACGTCGCCCGCATTGACGATGGGTTTGCAATTGGTGCATTGAATCTCGGCAGAGCAGATTGGTGCTGTTTTGTCCTGCGCCAATGCGGGAAATGCCCACAACAAACACAAACAACACAGCACCATTCCCTTAATCGTTCGCTGACCCATTGAGCAAGGCCTCCAGTTTGACGTTTTCAGGACCCTTCTCGTTACAGACAGCGAAACTCGACATTCCGTTCGAATTGTACATAGTAACGCCGGCGTATTCGCCTTTCACGTTCACGATGTAATAGTTGACGTTGAAGTTCGGTTCGCCGCGCCGGTTCAGCAGCCGCTTCGAGATGGTCTGCGACTTGATTCGCCGGAGCGCGGCCATTCCCGCGTCCTTCGGGTGCATCCCCTGCCGCATGGACTCGACTATCTGAAACGATGCAAGGGTTAACAAATTGGCTTCACCCCGGCCGGTCGATCCCGCCGCTCCGACCTCCCCATCGACGTAGAGACCTGCGCCCAAAATCGGCGAGTCGCCGACCCTGCCGGGAATTTTCCAGGCCAGGCCGCTGGTCGTGGTCGTTCCGCAGATTTCGCCTTTGGAGTTGACTGCGTTGCAATTGATGGTGCCGTGGAAGTGGTCCGGGTCGATCTTGCCTTCAGCCACCATCTCGAGCGCCACGTGATATCCGAGTTCTGCACGGTCCTTTGGATTCAGGTAATGTTCGGGATCGGTGCGGCGTTTCCACTCCAGGTAGAGATCGCGCGACTTCGGAGTGTTGAGATCATCCTCGATGGTGAAGCCCATCAGGCGGGCAAAACGTTGCGCGTCCTTACCGACGAGAAGGACGTGGTCCGTTTCATCCATGATTTTCTTTGCTACCAGCGACGGTGTGCGAACTCCTTCGAGGCATGCCACGGAGCCGCCGCTCTTCCTGGGGCCGTGCATGACGGAAGCATCGAGCTGCACCACGCCGTCCGCGTTGGGAAGGCCGCCATAGCCCACGCTGGTGTCTTCTGGATCAAGCTCGACGATGTTGACACCGGCGATGCAGGCGTCCAGCACATCGGAGCCTTCGGTAATCATCTTGAAAGCTTTGGCAACGCAGGTCAGCCCTGCGGAGTTCTTCGAGCGGTTCCCGTTGCCGGCGGCCACCACGACCGGTTTCACACCGCGGGTAATGACCTGTGGTCCCCTCGCAAACACTCCAACTGCGGCGCCTGCAGCTACAAATTGTCGACGATTCAGTTTGTTTGGCATGGAGGAGAGTATAATTCATCAGTTTCCACGGAGGAATTTGAGATGAAACTTGTCATGGCTATTGTGCTGGCGCTCGTGGCCAGCCCGCAAACCAAACCCACAGGGAGTACGAAAGTGCCTGCTGCGTTAGATTTCACAATGAATAGCATTGACGGAAAGCCCGTCAACCTGTCCAAGTATCAAGGCGACGTTGTGCTGATGGTCAATGTAGCCAGCCAGTGCGGCTACACGCCACAGTACGAGGGACTTGAGCAACTGCACCGGAAGTATGCAGGTAAAGGGTTGAAGATTCTCGGGTTTCCGGCAAACGAGTTTGGCGCCCAGGAGCCGGGAACGAACTCCGAAATCTCCGAATTCTGCAAGAAGAACTACGGCGTTGAATTCGACATGTTTTCGAAGATTGTCGTCAAGGGTCCCGGACAGGCGCCGCTCTACAAGTTCCTGACAGGCCAGCCGAAGTTTTCCGGTGACGTGGCCTGGAACTTTGAGAAGTTTCTGATCGGACGGAATGGCGAAGTCATCGCCCGATTCAAGTCCGAGATCGAACCGCTTTCGCGCCAGATGACCGGCGCCATTGAGAATGCATTAGCAGCAAAGTGAAAGTCGTAATAGCAGTAGCCGCCGCGGCAGTCCTTGCCGCGACGGCGCCCCTTCAGGCTCCTGAACCCAACACCTGTCTTTCCTGATTAGTGTCTTTGTGGTTTACTCACTTCCACCGTGCGCCTGATATCTCAAACAACAGACGGAATCGCGATCGTCAGCATTTCCGGGAAACTCATATTCGACGAGTCATTGCTGGCTCTGCGCGAAAACGTGAGAGACCTGCTTCGCGCCGGAGTGAAAGGATTCATCTTCGATTTCACCGACGTTCCACACTGTGATTCCTCCGGCTGTGGCGAGCTGATCGGCGCCTACACGTCCATTAGCAAAGCCGGCGGCCGGGTTGCTTTCGTCCATCCGACGGCGAGAGTCCGCGTGCTCTGGGAGCGCATCCGTCTTATAGACATTTTCACTATCTTCAACACGCTTGCTGAAGCCGAGGCGTTCGTCCGGCGCTAGGCCGGTTCCCATCCGAACGCTGCCACCAGCGGCAGGTGGTCCGACGCGATTCGCGCCAGGCGCGTCCGGATGAGCTCAGCCGTTTGAATGTGCAGCGGTCTTTCGAAGTAGATGTGATCGAGATGCAGCAGGGGCAGAAATCCCGGGTAGCTGCGGCGTTTCCGGACATGCAGGGCCATGTTCAGACTCTCGAATTTCTCCGAAAGCATGCGCGTGGTCAGCCCTCGAATCCATTCGTTGAAGTCGCCGACGAGAACGCGCGGACCCTCGATATCCTCATGAAGTTGTTTTGAAGAAAGGAAGCTCCGGACCTGGTGCCGCCGCTCGAAATAACTTGTTCCCATATGGATGTTGAAGATATGCAGGGTGCCGCTCGGCGTCTTTAGGTCGGCGCGCACGCAACCTCGCCGGGTACGGTGGCCCCAGGTCAGATCCATGTGCTGTGAATCCAGGATCGGCCAGCGGCTCAGGATTGCATTCCCGTAAGGCCTTCCGCGGTGATGCCGTGTGCGGCCAAAAGCGGCGTTCATGCCTAGCGTGCAGGCCAGTGTTTCCACCTGCCCGGACCGGGAATCGGCCCCCGAAAAGATTTCCTGCAGGGCGATGATATCTGCGTCAAGGCCACCCAGAACGTCAGCGATGCGCTTGATGGCAACGCGGCCGTCCAGGCCTCGGGCCTTGTGGATGTTGTAGGTAACTATACGCATTCTCTTGGTAAATTTTACCCATTTTCATGGCCCGGACGCTCGCCAGCCGTGGGTTCTAGCCTACCCAAGTCGCTGAACTGCAATCAACAGTCTTTATCGCCCGGCTTGGCAGTTTATATGCGCCATATTTGATAGGAGAACTTAGGAGATGTAAGGTTTATGTATGTCCCGGTTGCTTTAATTCTCATCATTTTAATCATTCTTTTCCTGCGCTACCGGTGAAGGACGAGGTGACTATGCAAACGAATCGGCACGTTTTAGTCTTGAGTTTGGCGCTATTTCTGGCATTTGGAGGTCTCAGCGCCTGCGGGCGTCGCGGCCCTGAGGGGGTCGAGGCGGCACGCGAGGATAAGGAGCCGTTACTCACACCCGCCGAGCAGGATTTTGCGATGAAAGCCTCACAGGCCCATTTGGCCGAAATCGAACTGGGGCGCCTGGCGCAGGAAAAGGAGCAAAAGGGTGA
>QHXD01000086.1 GCA_003223895.1 Acidobacteriota bacterium | reverse complement strand
TTCGATCGCCATCCGGCGAAAAGACGGGCACGGTGTTACGAAAACTTCGATCGACGACAAAAGGTTTCGGCTCGCTGTCATTCGCGTCGACCGAGTACAGGTTGCTGAGTATCGAAGTCAGACTGTAGGCGAGCCGCCCTCCTGAACGATCGAACGCCAGATCTTGAGGATAGTTGAATCCCAGCGGGAAAACTTCGGCCGCCGGACCCTGGGGCAGCGGTTGGCGCCAGACACCAAAACCTGCTTCCGAAACGCTTACATAGAAGATGGCGTGCCCGTCGGGCGCATAGACTGGATTGAGGCGGTAGATCTTGTCGTCGAATACTCTCGTCAGGGCGCCGTCGGCAACGCGGACGGACCATAATTGTCCGGATGCCAGTTCGGAAAGCCATGCGCTCCTGCCGGAGTGTTCGGGCGTGTCAGTGGGCGCGCCGGCCCGCCTCTCGACGACACGAGCCATATCATTGTCCCTGTGCTCGGCGCAGCATCGATAGGCGCGAGCGAGAACACACCCTCGGAGCGAAATGCGATCTGTGATCCGTCCGGAGACCAGACGGGCTGCGAACCGAAATCCGTCAGGCGCTGTGGCGTTCCGCCAAGCGCCGGCACGACGAGGATGCCCCGCCGAACCTGTGAGGTGTAGGCAATGTACCCCCCGTCCGGGGACCAGGCGGGCTCGAGATTCTGCTGATTGTCCGAAGTGATCTGAACCTCACGCCCCCCGCTGGCTACGGGATGCACGTAAATCTCGAACCGTCCGGAACGGTCCGACGCGTATGCGACGTTCGTTCCATCCGGAGAGAATGTGGGATGTAGATCGAGACCGGGCGACGCCGTAAACTGAACGATCTTCGGGGGCCGATTCGAAGGCTGCAGCACAAGCCGCTTGCTGCCCCAGAGGAGGATGGCGAAAAGCAACGCCGGAATCCCCAGAAGCAAAAGCGCCCACTTACGCCGGGTGATGTGACTCCTGTCCTCCGAAAGTGTTGCTGTTTGAAAAGCCGCTTGCTCCGTGAGTTTTCCTATGAATCGGTATCCCACCGTTGGAACGGTTTCAAGATATCGAGGCTGCCTGGCGTCATCTTGAAGTTCCCGTCGAAGCTGCGCGATCACTCGAGTGAGGGCGTTGTCTGTCACGGCGGTCCCGGACCATACCTTTTCGATAAGCTCGTCTTTCGAGACGACTCTTTCCCGGTTCTCAATCAGATACACCAGAACTCTGAACGACTTAGGCTCGATGTCCAGGCGCACTCCGGCTCGTGAGGCCTGAAAGTCGGCCGGGTTGATCACAATCTCATCGAATTGGTAAGCGCTGGTATCCGCTTTCATCACAAAAACATCATCACACGTGACAGGAAGATCACTATTGGATCACGACCATAATATGGCGTTGCTGTGACTCTCGATTCATGAGAATCGAGCTTACCTTTGCTTTCCTTGTTCTGGCGCCCCCGCAGGTGTCGACCGTTCCTTTCGAGATCGTAAACGGCTATACCGTCGTGGAGAATGTATCCATTAACGGCCGCGGCCCGTACCGGTTCGTTCTCGATACCGGAGCGCAATCCACAACGATAGACACCAAAACCGCGCGCGAGCTGGCATTGGTGCCGGCGTACCGAGTGACGCTATCCACGAAGGGCGGCACGGCAACCGTACCCGCAACGCACGTGGCCACCCTCTCGGTCGGAAATGCATCCGCTACCGACATCGAAGTCCTGTGGTACGACTTCGCAGGCAGCATGGCAACCAACCGCCCCATCGCAGGAAAACTCGGCCACGAGTTTTTATCACACTTCGAATACATACTGGACTACAAGACCAAACGGTTGTTTCTGTCACAGTCTGGAAACTTAGACTCCACGATTCAAGGCAGGCGAATCTCCTTCCAGGTGGTGGACGGCCGCATTGTGCTTCCCGTGCGGATTTGCGAGCAGATGCCGGAACGTCCGGCCGTACTGGATTCCGGGGCGCCCGTTATGGTCCTGCCACATGAGATGGCCTCTTGCCAAAAGCATGCCGGCAACCTTGCCGCAACTCTGGAAACGCCGTTTGGAGCCCGCAACGCGGCGGTCACAACCCTGCGAAGAGTCCGGATCGGCGATGTCCAGCTGGATCAGATTCCGGTAGCGATCGAAAGTGATGAGCAAGAGGGATCGGATACGCTGCTTCCGGCTCGTTTCTTCAGCCGGATCTACGTCAATTACCAGAATCGATTCATAGTTCTTGTGCCGCGTTAACGCGCGCACTTATCGCCTGGCGCGGTTTGAGTCGTGGCGTTTTTTGATCAGATCAAGGCATTTGCCGGGAGAGGTTCCCGTGACTTTGCGGAAGTCCTGGTAGAATCGCCCTGCGTCGTTGAACCCCACGTCGTATCCCGCGTCCAGGATCTTTTCTCCTTCGTAAAGCCGCTGAACGGCTGCGTTGACTCGAAGGTGATGTCGATAGCTGACCGGGGTGAGTCCGAAGTCCCGCCTGAATTGCCTGGCGAGATGTGCGTGTGATACTCCCAGCTCGCGCGCGACGTCCGAAATGGAAATTCCATCCTGATAGGTTTCGGCGAGACGCATCCTTGCTCTTTTTGAAAGTGGTGAGGCGTGCAGCCCTGCCTCGAGTGAGATGTAAGGACGCGGTTTCTCGACAAGCGTGATGAGCTCTTCCGGAGTTTCAGCTAGCGGCATCGTTCCCATCTCAAAAATCAGCGAGGCCGTCAGCCAGTCTGCCGGCGGTTTGCCAGGTGTGGAAAAACCCACGAACTCCGTGGTCTTGAAGTTTGCCGCGCCGAGCTGGACGATATCGAATGCGGCCAGAAAAAGGCCGAATGTGCGCGAACCGTCGTCGCGTCGATGCATCTCCAGCATCCAGTGCGATCCCATGACCAAAGGTCCCGAAACCTCCGGAGGATCGCTGTAACGCTCTCTGATCCAGGTTATCGTTGCCGTCACGACAACCGTTATACCACTGTAGCGGCGGTCTATGACCGCCGACGTCATAGAAGACTGGCATGAGCCGCGGCTCAAAGTGAAAGATGAAAGTAACCGCCGACCGGATCTAAAAGACTTACGGCGTCACTTTCGTTACAGGTGTGAATGCACTCGTTGCGGTTTTAGCCGCGGAGCGGCGTAAGAATGTAGCCCCGGGCGCAAGCCCGGGGTATACAGCAACCCTGGATCCAGCCCCAGAGGGGCGAAAGATTCGAATGGATTCGAGGAATCTTGCGCCCCTACGGGGCTGGGACTTCGACACTAATCCATCCACGGGCTTGCGCCCGTGTCTACATTCTTACGCCGCTCCGCGGCTGAATACGGAACTACGGCCAATCGGGATACATCACATCGAGGAGAGGATTGGTGGTGAGGTATTCGTAAAACGTGTCGTCGAGCTTCTTCGAAACGAAGTCGGCCCCATACTTCTCTTTGAAGAAGGCCTGGGAAGCCTCGGCCAGCCGGGGGCTGCGACCGTCGACGTCCGTGAAACCGTACTCCTCGGCCAGTTCCCAGGAGCCATAGACGCGGCCGGATTTTTTGAAAACGTTCGGATCGCTGGCAAGGCGTGCGATCGCTCGTCCAACAAAGCACGGGGACTCGGATCCGGGAAACATGGGGTGTTTTTGCGCCGCGACCGTTTGCCAGTTCTCCTCTGTCACTCCATAACGATCGAGCATGGCTTCGGAGCGGATGAAACCGGGCGTCACCGCAACGGCCGCGATTTTGCGATGGCGTAACTCCGTCGCCATCGCAAACGCGAGACGGATGACCGACATCTTTACAAGGTCATAGAAGAGGTGGCCGCGATAGTTGTAGACCGCGCCATCCGTGATTTCCACTATCAGGCCGGAGCCCGTTTCCAGCATCAGCGGGACACCATACCGGCTCGTGATGATGTGCGTGTGAACCGCGCGCTCGAGCATCTGGAAACCGTTTTCCAGCGATAACTTCCAGAACGGCGTTCCGAGATCGGTGAACTCGTCGCCGCCCCAGATGTCGTTCACGAGAATATCCAGGCGCTTTTGCTCCGCCGCGACTCGCTCAAAGAGTTTTTCCACCTGCGCCGGAACGCTATGATCCACCTGCACGGAAATCCCGACACCGCCGTGCGCCGTCACCATCTCCGCGGTCTCTTCGATAGTCTCCGGCCGGTTCGGACCGCTTGCCAGGTCTCCTCGAACGCTCCGGCCGGTGCAATAAACGGTAGCGCCGGCTTCACCGAGCATGCGTGCGATGCCGCGTCCGGTCCCTCTCGTCGCCCCTGCGACCACTGCAATCTTGCCTTTCAAAGGGTGCATGGAAACCTCCACGTGTAGAATGTAGGCGAGTGCGTTCCGCAAGTCTTGGCGTTTTTTGATCTCAGCCGGCCAGCAGTCCGCCGGCTGCCGCGAGGACCCAGACGAGCACTGCAACCATTGCGGCGATCTTCCATCCACTGACCCGCGCGATGCTCAGGAGCGAAGGAAGATTGATGGCCGGTCCGGCGAAAAGCAAAGCGACCGCGGCACCGGCCGGGAAGCCCGCCGCGAGCAGGCTCAACGACAGCGGTATCTCGAGAAATGTGGGCAGCGCGAGCGGCACCGCCAGCGTCGCGGTGATCAAAATTGCGGCGACCCTGGCTCCAGGAGACGCGAAGAACCCGGCGGGCAGCGATTCCACGATCAGCATGGAGACGACTACGCCCACAATCAGCGCCGGAATCGTGCGGAACGACACGGCAGCGAGGGATTTTGCGAACTTCGATAGAACGTTCTCGTCGACGGGATCATCAGGGAGCGCCCCGTTACGAGACTTCTCGTAACGAACGTCACGAAACAAACGCTCGATCACAGGTCCGATCACTAAAACGGCCGTCAGCGCCAATACCAGCCGGATTGCGGCAATACGGGAATCAAACAGCATGAATGTCAGCGCCAGCGCTGCCGGATTCAACACTGGTGATGCCAGCAACAGTCCCAGTGCGGGACCCAATCTTCCCGACGTCTCGGCCACACTCGTGAAAACCGGCGCCACACAACACGAACACAGCATCAGGGGCGCTCCGGCCAACCCCGCAGTCAGTTGCGCGGTAACCGGTTTCTTGATCGCGAAACCGGCAAACCAGCCCGGAGAAACGAAGGTACGCACTGCGGCGCCTATCAATACACCAAAAGCCAGCGCCGGCCAGATCACTGCAAAATAATTCACGAATCGGTCCACCGCGTTGAGGGCCAAGGCCTGCCCGCCAAATGCGACGACTTCGGGTCTCGCCGCTATCGTGCCTGAGCTCCACGTCGAGCGCAGCACCTTGATGGACGAGTTCGCCTTGTAGACAAACAGCGCACATACGATCAGCAGTGGAATAACCACCTTCTTCATAAAGTCCGTCATCTATATCATGGAATATCCAAAATGGAGGCGCTCATGCAGTATTCACGTCTTGGAAATACAGGCCTGGTCGTTTCGAGACTCGCCTTCGGCGCGATGACGTTCGGGACGGACACCCGGTTCCCCGCCGTCACCAAAGTCGATATGAAGGGGGCGCGGGCTCTCGTAAGCCAGTCGCTCGAAGCTGGAATCAATTTTTTCGATACCGCCGATGGGTACGCGCAGGGACAGTCCGAAGTCATGCTCGGAGAGCTGCTGCGCGATCGGCGGCAGGATGTTGTGATCGGCACGAAAGTCGGCTTCAGAAGCGGAGAGCCGATGACGCAGGCCGGACTTTCGCGGCGGCATATCCTCGCTTCTTGCGACGGAAGCCTGAAGCGGCTTCAATCGGATTACATCGACCTCTACATCGTGCATAGGGAAGACCGCTACACGCCGCTGCATGAAACACTGGAAGCCCTGAATGATGTGGTTCGAGCCGGCAAGGTCCGATACATCGGCTACTCGAACTGGTCCGCCTGGAGGGCCGCCGCGGCGTTCCGGATTCAGAACGAAAGAGGCTGGGCAAAATTCACGAGCGGGCAGATGTACTACTCGCTGCTGGGACGCGACGTGGAGCACGAGGTTGTTCCATTCATGCAATACGCCGGCCTCAGCATGACCGTGTGGAGCCCGCTCGCCGGCGGCTTCCTGAGTGGCAAGTACACGCGCGACAATCTGAAGGCTGAGGAAAACCGGCTCTCCGGATTCGATTTCCTGCCGTTCGACAAGGAATTCGCCTTCAAGCTTGTCGAAAAAATGCGCGGGATCGGCAAGCAGCGCAACGCCAGCGTCGCCCAGATAGCACTGGCATGGCTGCTGGCGAAGAAGGTGGTCGCGAGCATCATCGTCGGAGCTACGAAGCCACACCAGCTCGAAGACAATTTGAAATCCGTCCATGTGAAACTGACGGACGCAGAACTCGCCGAACTCGACACCATGACCGCCCCGACGCCGATCTATCCCAACTGGTTCAACGCCATGACCACTGACGTGAAACATAAAGAAGCGCTTGGATGACATTGCTTTATGGGGCGGGAAGAAAAGAATTAGCCGCGAATTACGCGGATTACGCGAATGGGGCGCATAAACAAATTCTTGATGCCCCCCATTCGCGTAATCCGCGTAATTCGCGGCTAATTCTTTTCTTCCCGCCCCCGTAAAACCCACGGCGTCGAGCATTCCTGAGCGGTGTAAACTCTCCTCGATGAACGTACTGGTTTATACCTTCTGGCCGGTCAAGTTCTGGAATGTTCCCGAGGCGCAGGTGCGGCGCCTGCGGGAGCGATTTCCGGATGTGAGGTTCACGCAGGCATTGAACGAGGCGGAAGCGCTCGCTGCGATCGAGGATGCGGACGTCGCCCTGGCGTCCCGTTTGACGCCGGCAATGGTCGGCCGCGCCGTGCGCCTTCGATGGGTGCATTCGACGGCGGCAGCCGTTAATATCCTGCCGCTTCAGGATCTGGCTCCGCGCAAAATCCTTGTCACGAACTCAAGGGGCATTCAGGCCGCCGCGATGGCCGAATATGTGCTCGGCGGACTTCTTGCCCTCTCCCGCCGGTTCAACCTGACCCTGGCTGCACAACGCGAGCGCCGATGGATTCAGAACGAATTGACGGACGGTGCGTGGCCGTGGAGTCTGCAGGGCCGGCGGATGACGATCATCGGTCTCGGGACGATCGGACAGGAAGTCGCGCGCCGCGCGCACGCATTCGGCATGAAGGTGACCGCTGTTCGCCGCCGCCTGACCGAGGCTTCGCCGCTGTTCGTCGATCGCATCGCCGGTCCGGACCAATTGCCGGATGCTCTCGGCGGATGCGACGTGCTGGTGCTCGCGGCGCCGTCCGTTCCCGAAACGGATCGCCTGATCGGTGCCCGGCAAATCGCGCTTCTCAATCGTGGCGCGATTCTCATCAACGTTGCTCGTGGCAGGATCGTCGATGAAGCCGCCATGATCGCCGCGTTGCAGAACGGCCAGCTCGGAGGCGCCGTGCTGGATGTCTTTGATCACGAACCCCTGGATACAGGCAGCGTCCTGTGGACCCTCCCGAACGTCGTTGTCACCCCACACTCCTCCGGCGTGCGCCCGGACCACTGGGACGAAGTCATCGACCTTTTCAGCGAAAATCTGGATCGTTTTCAACGCGGTGAGTTGCTCCTGAATGTGGTAGATTGCGCCGCAGGGTACTAATCTTGAGCATGAACGCGGGCTTTAGCCCGCGTTCATCACATTCTGGAGGCAATCCGAATGACACGCTTTGCCCTTCGTGGCGCAATCGGCTTTGGGCTCACTGCTTTGATCGCCTTCAGTCTGGCGGTTTTATATGCCCGAACTGCGCCTCTCTTACAAGCTGATTACTTCATGGTAGCGGGTCTGATCTGCGGAGTCGCGGGGGGCCTTGCCTATGGACGCAGATGGGCACTTCCGCTGGTATTCGGAGTGAACCTCGGGCTCGTGGCGTACCTCTTCGGCCTCCAGGATGCTCGTCTCCTATCGCCAAGCGACGTCTTGTATACGGGACTTGCCACGGCATTTGTGTTTTGGCTGGTCGGAGGCTGCGCGGTGCTGGCGCTTCCGTCGCGACTGCGATTCGACGGCGCCAAGGCGTTTGCCATCCCCGGCGGAATCGCCGGCATCGCTTTTCAAGTGCTCTACGGTCCCGCTCATTCCTTACTCAATCTCGGAAACACTCCCTGGGAGCACGTGATCATGTGGGTGATCGTGGGCACCGGAGGAGGATGGTTGTTCGGAGCCGAGCTCGACAAGCTTCACCGAGCCGCACAAGCCACCGATAAGTCCCGACAGCGAAACCCGTGGGCCGTAGCTTCTGTCGGCTGCGGACTCCTTGGACTGGCGCTGGCGGCGCTGTATTTCCCTCGCTACGCACTGCCGCTGGACCTGATGAATTCAATCTCGCCGGCATCGGTTGCCGCGGACTGGCTGTGGAGCTGGGGCCTTGTGGGAGTAATCATCGGGACGATCGGACTCTGGCGGCGTGGCCGAATTCTGGCCGTCATTGGAATCGGCGTCGCCGTCGCTCTTCTATTCGGATCGTTTCGCATTCTGGAGAATCCCTGGAAAACGCGGTTCAATTCTAATTACGCTTCGAAGCTCCTGCGCGAACACGCCGATTCCAGCGCCGCGATCTACACAGGCAATCTCGTCCTTGCTCAAGCTGCATTGGACGCGGACGACATTGCAAACGCAGGACGATACCTCCTTGAAGCGGCCACGACCACGGCCATTCAGGAAAAGGCTCCGGATTTTTCCGTCGCCAGGATCCTCCTAGACCGCGGTGAACGCGACACCGTTCTCGAATATTTCCGTCGCGCTCGCAACTTCTGGCCGCAAGGTGGTCCCCTCCTCGATAGGTGGGAAAGCGCAGTCCGTGCCGGCCGCCGCCCGAATTTCAATCAGCGACTCAACCCACTGGACGGCCGCCCAGCGGAGAGGTGAATTTCTAGCTGCGGGAAAGAAAGAATTAGCCGCGAATTACGCGGCTAATTCTTTGTTTCCCGCCCTGGTTGACAAGCGCTACTCACTCAATATATCCTTTCATCCGGTTATACGGATGAAAGAAGCCTCCACCGTCGTTGATCAGCTTTCTGTCCTTTCCGACGCGATCCGAGTCCGTATGCTCGCGGTTCTCGAGGACTGCGAGCTTACGGTCTCCGAGCTCTGTGATGTCGTTCAACTGCCGCAGTCGACCGTCAGCCGCCATTTGAAGACTCTGGCCGACGGCGACTGGGTGACATCACGCCGAGACGGAACAAGCCGGCTCTACACACTGCCCCTCGATGACGTCGATCCTTCGGCCAAACGCTTATGGCAGGTAGTCCGCGATCAGTTC
>QHXD01000835.1:2385-3602 GCA_003223895.1 Acidobacteriota bacterium | reverse complement strand
GATCACTTTTGGCCACCCGTTCTTTGATGATTGCGATGAATTCGGCATCGGGCACGTCACCGCCGCGAACGGGGATGTGAGTGGCGCCCTCGAGACCGGCCTTGTACAGTTCCTTGGCATCCGACAACTTGACGGTATGAGCGGCGACGGGCACGTTGTGTTTGCGCGCCTCGTCCAGGATTGCTCGATAGAGGGGCGGCGGCAGCGTCTTCAGCTTTCCCTCTCGGTCGTCCACCCAGATCTTGACGAATGCGACCTTGTTTTTGACATAGTCCTGAACGGCCCTTCTAGCCTCCTCTTCGGTTGTCACCGGATACATCACGTCATTTCTGGAAGGGTGGCCGGTCGCTCCGGCTCCCGGCCAGGATATCCCCTGGCCTGCCGTTCGAAACAGCGCAGCATTGGGGAGGACTTCTTCCTGGATCCGAAACGGTACGTCGCCCCAGGGGAAGCGGCCCGTCTTCGGCATCCGCGGATCCCGTGGAGCCATGAAGACGTTGAGATGATCGGCCGGCATAATCTCGCGCTCTGCAAGATCGCCGATGCTGACGACCGCACTGAAGCCGAGGTAAGCGTAACGCTCCAGGTGGTCGATGAGATTCTCGCGCGTGAAGTTCTCCTTCGCCGTCGTTCCATCCACCACGTTTTCGTACCCGAGGTGGCCGTGCATGTCGACCTTCGCAGGCATGACGGTCTTGCCCGTTAAATCGACATGCGCTGCCCCAGCCGGGACCGGAAGCTCACCCTTCCGCCCGACGCCGGTGAACTGATTGTTCTCAACAATGAATGCAGAACTCTCGATGGGCGCGCTGCCGTCGCCTGTGATCAGCCGCGCCCCTTCGAATACCGTCGCGCCGGTCGTCGCGGCCTGTTCTCCCAGGCGTGGGGAACAGGCCGGCGCGGCGAACAGAAATGTCACGACGAGCAGATAAGATGACATCCGCGTAATTCGGCACATGGAAGCCTCCTACGAAATAAAGTTGCCAATCTTCGGATTCAGCGGATTATCGCTGTAGTCGAGAGGTTGCGGATAGTAATTTCATCGCGCCAAGCCTGGGAAGGGGAGATAGCCGCGAACGCGATCCAATTGGGCCGAACGTGAACCAAATGTAGTCGCGGGTTTTAGCCCGCGTTCCCGCTGGCCAGTCGATTGCATCTATAGGATGAGCAGCACGAACGGGCCTAACAACGAGGCAACGGTGTGCGCTCTGAAACCG
>QHXD01000835.1:0-2344 GCA_003223895.1 Acidobacteriota bacterium | reverse complement strand
CGGAAGGACACCCCGCTTTGGGAGGACAAGCTCAAGGAAATGAGCCGTTTCAACGAGAAAATTTCCGCGATCGATCGGATCGATGTCTCGGCCTATACCATCCCGACAGATTTCCCCGAATCGGACGGTACGTTCGAATGGGACTCCACAACCCTGATTCTCGTTGAAGCGCACGGCGGCGGCGAATCCGGTCTGGCGGAAGTGATTCGAATGGCCCTCTAAGCGTTTGTGGATTGGCCGCGTAATTCGCGTAATCCGCGGCTGAAAATGGATGGAAACATGTCGAAGGCTAAGGAAGTCGTTGTCATTACGGGCGCTTCTGCTGGAGTGGGCAGAGCGACCGCGCGTTTATTCGGCGAGCGCGGCGCCTGCGTCGGCTTGATCGCCCGCAGCCGCCGCCGGCTGGAGGCCGCAAAAAAAGAAATTGAAGCTGCGGGTGGCCACTCACTGGCGGTCGTTGCCGATGTGGCGAACGCTCAGGAGATCGAGACGGCGGCCGAGCAGATAGAAAACGAATTCGGCCCGATAGACATCTGGATCAACAACGCCATGGCCACCGTTTTTGCGCCTTTTCACGAAGTCACCCCGGAAGAGTTCCGGCGGACAACGGAAGTGACCTACCTCGGATACGTTTACGGAACCATGGCGGCACTCAAGCGCATGAAGCCTCGCGACCGAGGCGTCATCGTACAGGTTGGTTCGGCGCTCGCATATCGATCGATTCCCCTGCAATCCGCTTATTGTGGCGCGAAACACGCCATCGTCGGTTTCACGGATTCGCTCCGATCGGAACTCATGCACGACGGCAGCAATGTACACATCACCGTCGTGAATCTACCCGCACTCAATACACCCCAGTTTGAATGGTCGCGTACACGTCTGCCGCGGCATCCGCAACCCGTGCCGCCAATTTTCCAGCCCGAGGTCGCTGCCGAAGCCATCGTATGGGCGGCGCATCAACAGAGACGTGAAATCGACGTCGGATCTCCAACAGTCCTGGCGAAGACCATACAGAAAGTCGCCCCCGGACTGGCCGACCGTTATCTCGCCGAATCCGGCTACGATAAACAGCAGACATCCCAGCCCGTGGATGCCAACAGGCCGGATAACCTTCTGGAGCCGGTTGAAGGCGACTATGAGGCCCACGGCTCCTTCGACTCCAGGGCCCATGGCCACAGTGTCCAGTTTTCGATGAACAGGTACCGGTTGAGGTGGGGAGTATTGGGAGGAATGCTCGCCCTGGGATTCATAGCCTGGAGAAAAATAGGGCTGTAGTGCTATTTACAGGGCAGCATCCGGCACGGGCATCACTTCGGCCGTGCGTCTGATATACTGGCGCGACTTAATCAGGCAGGGAAAATCTATTTCCACGGCCAAGGGGAGGCTTGCATGTCCAGACGCATGGTTATCGCATCGATAGTGAATTCCTTAATCCTTTTGTCGATCGCTTGTAGCGTGTTCGCGCAACAACCCGCTCAGGGCGGTGCAAACGCAGCGCCGGCAGAAAGGCGCCGTCCGGGTCCCGCACCATTGTTCTTCCGCGAAGAATGGAAAACTGTAACTGGTGTGCCGGTGGAGCATCCGGTGAATCAGCTCGCAATTGCAAATCCGAATCTGGAAATCAAGCTATATGGGGCCGCCAGTAAGGATATTCAGGAGAATGGAGTCCCGACCAATGTTGATAATCCACTGCACGTGTGGACAGGACTCTGCGAGGGACCGTGTGCTCTGGCGTTTCGCGACAAGAGCAATTACGTCGATCTCACAGGCAGTGCAAAAATCCGCTGGTACATCAAAGTATCTGGTTTCCACCAGGTGCGTCCGCTGATCAAGCTTGCCGATGGCACCTGGCTGTTGGGTGATCATGCCGATGGAACCGTTTCGGACTACCACGCCTATGAGTTTTCCATCAACGACGTCCGCTGGATAAAGATGGACATGAATAAGGTCTACACGCGGGGCAATTTACTCGACTCTGTGGATCTTACGAAGGTCGATGAGATCGGTTTTGCAGATCTGATGCCCGGCAGCGGCCATGGTGACGGCGGATATGTAGATGTCGGCTGGGTCGAAGTCTACGGCAAGCCCGTTAAGCGGGATGGCGCCACATCGGGGCTGCGCCAGTAGAACAGCGGCGATATCACTGTAGCGGCGGTCTATGACCGCCGACAATGGAACAACTTGCGAGATCGCCGGCGGTCATAGACCGCCGCTACAGCTGTATCGCTTCGATTTTTGTGCAAAGCCGCGCCGCCGGGTGCTTAAAAGAAACGAACAAGAAGTCGCAATCCAACCAGGCAGAGTGCGACCGCCAGCAGGCGCACGATGAGCGATCCGTGAATTC
>QHXD01000834.1 GCA_003223895.1 Acidobacteriota bacterium | reverse complement strand
GATATTGAACTACCTGCTGGCTCACAACTGGAATGTAACTATGCCGGATGGCACGGTCAGCACTACTTTTGCATTCCGGCCCGATCAGCAGTTAAGCTTTCTTCAGACGGGACGCAGGATAAACCCTCAGAGGTTCGCATTGACATACGCAATCTACCGCAGCGTATATGCTGCCTTCGTCGGGGTTCCAGTGTTCCTCGACGACCAGGATGATCACAATCACTACTTCAAATTCAACTTGAACTACATCAACCTGTACGATCTCATCCGCCTCGAGGAGGACGGCTCCCCTTACAAAGCAATTTATATGAATGCTTACGACATGTTGCGGCGTACGACTCAACAGCACGGCAATCCGCACTTCAACATGGTCGATCGAGCCTTGAAGGGACAGGACATCGTGCGCGACAACGAGACCGTCACGCTCTTGAACTTATGGCTCTGGAGGGCGCGCCGCGACTACTGGGTTGATTTGCGAGGCAAGTATCCGGCATGCGGCACCGATCGGGCGTGCAGTCCAATTCCTGTCAACGAGCGCGCCATTCCTGCTGTTTGGAGGCGGCGCTGGTTTGATCGAGACCGCCGCGATCGACTACATTCTTCCGTACTGGATGGCGCGTTACTATGGTTTGACGCCGTAGATCGCACAGCGTGGCCGGCGTAATTCCGCCGGCCGCCGCTGTAAGAGGAGCACCTGTTTCAGGCTTTCTGCGACTGGATCTTTGCGCCAGACGGAATGTGACCGGAAGAGTGGGACGAAACCACTTCGTCGTAATCGCTGGCCAATACGTATGCGCTCTCGCTGTGCTGGCTGAGATCCAGCCCCATGCGTTCCTCCTGCTCGGTGACGCGCAGGCCCATGATTGCTTTCAGCGCCAGGAGAATCACTGCGCTACCCGCTGCTACGAAAACAACAGTGACGGCGACTGCGATCAACTGAGTTACAAACAGTGAAGGATTTCCGTAGAGCAAGCCGTCGTTTCCTGCGGGGTTGATTGCCTTCGTCGCGAAAACACCGGTCATGAGGGCGCCGAAGATCCCACCGACACCGTGCACGCCGACAACATCCAGGGAGTCGTCGTATCCAAACTTCGATTTCAGCATGCAAGCGCTGTAGCAAATCACGCCCGCACCGAACCCGATCACGATTGCGGCCAGCGGCGTCACAAAACCTGAAGCCGGCGTAATCGCGACCAGGCCGGCAACTGCGCCCGACGCGGCGCCCAGCATTGTCGGTTTGCCGCTCTTAATCCATTCCGCGGTCATCCAGCCCAGCGCCGCCAGCGAAGCGGCCGTGTGCGTGGCCATAAACGCGCTCGATGCCAGGCCATTTGCCCCCAGCGCCGATCCGGCATTGAATCCGAACCAACCGACCCACAGCATTGCAGCGCCGATCACTGCAAAAGGCAGGTTGTGCGGGGCCATCGGCACTTTGCCGAAGCCGACACGCTTGCCCATGATGAGAACCGCCACGAGCGCGGAAATACCCGCGCTGATGTGCACCACAGTGCCGCCTGCGAAATCCAGCGCGCCCATGTTGCGCAGAAAGCCGCCGACTCCCCACACCCAGTGCGCCAGCGGGTCATAGATGAACGTGGCCCATAACAACGAGAACACCATGAACGTCGAAAATTTCATGCGTTCCGCGAAGGCGCCCGTCATCAATGCGGGAGTAATGATGGCGAACATCAATTGATAAAACATGAACGTCTGATGCGGGATGGTCGCGGCGTAGTCCGCATTCGGAGTCAAACCGACGCCGCTCAAACCAGCCCATTGCAAGCCGCCGAGAAAGCTCGTGCCGTTTGCAAACGCGAGGCTGTAGCCGATGACGATCCACTGAATCGTGATAATTCCCACCATGATGAAGTTTTGCATCAGCATGCCGAGAACATTTTTCGACCGAACGAGGCCGCCGTAGAACAGGAACAGGCCAGGGATGGTCATGAATAGCACGAGCGCCGCGGACGTCAGCATCCAGGCGGTGTCGCCCGTATCGATCTCGGGTGCCGGTGTGCCGGCCTGTGCAAACGCGCTCACGCCGACAGATAGAAAAACAAGCAAGAGCAGGACGATGTGTTTAGCTCGGTTCATACTAGTCTCCTTTGCGAGAGTCGCTCAAACAAGGCTCAGCCGGAGGACCTGTTGAGCCCTTGACTTGAATCGAGACTTCATCGTCTTGGCTGGTCCGACGTTGTACCTATGGAAAGCGCTGAGCGGACAGAAAATAGCATCCGAGAAGAAGAATAGATATTGTCCTGCAGTATAGGGGGACTATACCTTTGTATATGGAATCTTCAGGCTGGCAGCCATCCTGACGAGGTCTGCAAAAGATTCCGCATGCATCTTCCGCATAACATTCGCACGATGCACTTTCACCGTGATCTCGCTTGTGCCGATTTCCCTGGCAATTTCCTTGTTCGGACGACCGGAAACAATCCAGGGCAGCAGTTCCCGCTCCCGTGAGGTCAGAGACTGAAACCGCTTTCGTAATTCCGCCAGTTCTCCCTCCTCCTGACGGCGGAGGCGATCTCGATCCAGAGAGCTTTTGATAGCTTCCAAAAGGTCCTGGTCACGAAAGGGCTTGGTCAGGAATTCCACCGCGCCCGCCTTCATGGCGCGGACAGACATCGGAATATCCCCATGTGCGGTAATAAATATGATGGGTATCTGGATATTTGCGCTGCGTAGTTGCGTTTGAAGGTCCAGGCCGCCGAAGCCCGGCAAACGCACATCGAGGATCAGGCAGCTGGGCACCTCTGGCCGGTTTCTCAACAGGAATTCCTCCGCTGACGCGAACAGTTCTGCCTCGAACTCGAGGGATTTCAGCAGGTTCTTAAGCGCATTGCGCATGGAGGGATCGTCTTCAACAACGTATACGCGAGTC
>QHXD01000839.1 GCA_003223895.1 Acidobacteriota bacterium | reverse complement strand
ACAGCATGCCCGTCTCTATGCGGAGCTCGAGGGCGTCGAACTTGCCGGCGTCGTGGACATCCTCAAGCCCCGCGCCGAAGAATTTGCATTACTTTACAAAACCACTGCGTATACCGATTACCACGATATTCTCGGCAAAGTCGATGCGGTCAGCCTTGCGGTTCCGACCACGGAACACGCGCGCCTTGGTGTCGAGCTGCTTGACCGTGGCGTCGACGTTCTGGTCGAAAAGCCCATAGCTTCCACAATCGCAGATGCCCGCGCTCTGATCGAGGCTTCGAGCCGGAACAAACGGATACTTCAGGTCGGCCATGTGGAGCGTTTCAATCCTGTGGTCGCACTCGCCCGCGAAGCGGCCACGCGCCCTCAGTTCTTCGAAATCCATCGTCTTGCCGAGTTCAGTCCGAGAAGCCTCGATATCGATGTCGTTCTCGACCTCATGATTCACGATATCGACATCGTGCTCAGCCTCGTGCCTGCCCCGGTTGGCGAAGTTCGCGCAGTCGGAATCCCGATACTGTCACAAAAGGCCGACATTGCGAATGCCCGCGTCGAATTCGAGGACGGCTGTGTGGCCAACTTTACGGCGAGCCGGGTCAGCTTTGAAAAGATCCGGAAACTCCGATTCTTTCAGCCCCACGACTACATTTCTGTGGATTATGCAAGTCAGACCGGCACGATGGTTTCCTTACGCATGGGCCATGTCACAGAGCGTAAACTGGAGCCCGCAATTCAGGAGCCATTGAAGGTCGAAATTCAGGCGTTTGTCGAATGCGTTCAAAAGCGTGGAAAGCCCGCCGTATCAGGCGAAGACGGGCTTCGCGCGCTCGAATTAGCGATGCGTATTAACGCTGCCATCGCTGAGAGACTTGTGTTACGTTGACAAGAGAATTCGGGATCAACAATGTTGTTTGATAAGGAGCAGGAACTCGAGGTTCAGCCCAGAAGGACAAAAACCCTTCTGATTTCCGTCGGCATCCACCTGCTGCTGGTCGCGGTGGTTGCTTTGAATCCTGAGTTTCTCCGCTCGACGCCGAAACGCATCATCCGAATCGCAGGCCAGGACTACGACCTCAGCAAGAACCAGGTCACAGAATTGATGATACCGCCTGCGGCTCGACCGAAGCCGCCTGTGCCCGACAAGCCGCTGATTCAGCCGCCGGTCCAGGAGCAGCCGAATGTTCAGCCGCCACCACCGCCTCCTCCACCTCCACCGCCCCGGATGACGTGCTTGCCGATGGCGCGCGGCCCGATGCTCCACCGAAGGCTTCACGCGGTGACACTACGGAAGCAGCACGCGCGGGCCAAAACGCTCCGGAGCCGACGAAGCCGGAACCCGCACCAAAGCCGTCCGAGAATAGCCAGACGCAAATGGCGCGAAACACAAATCCGAATGCCTTGAGGATACCCAACCTGGCGAACAGCGCCGACCGGATCATTCAGGAATCTCTCGATGAAACCCGAAGGCGAAACCTGCAGGGCCCGCGTACGGGTTTGCCGAGCGGGCAGGAGGAGCCGAATTTCTCGACCGAAGAGCCTTTGATTCTTTCGCCTACGCACGGCTATGACTTCGGCCCCTACCTGAATCAGGTTCTCAATCGCCTGCGAGTCAACTGGTACACGCTGATTCCGGAAGTTGCAAGGCTTGGCAAAAAGGGCCGCGTCGTGACGACTTTTACGATTACGCCGAGCGGTACGATTACAGACCTCCAAATGAGGGCCAATTCCGGCACAGACGCGATGGACCGCGCGGCAATGGGCTCTATCTCTCTGTCGAACCCGTTTCCCAAATTACCGGCGGGGTTCGATGGCGACCATCTCACACTCCAGATCACATTCCTGTATAACTATAGATAATGCGCAAAGCAGTCTTTGCATTGCTCCTTACCGTAGGGGCACTCTATGAGCACCCGGTGCGGTCACAGACCGTACCTGTAGTTCGGATCGGATTGAACCAGAACGCCTCCACCATCACTCTGCGTTCCGCCACAGCATTCACCGTGCAGCAAACCAGGACGCGCACTGCGAAATTCACGCCGGCTCTGGCCATCGATCCCACGGCAACCGGCCGCACGGTGGACAAGGCGGATCTTCAGTACCGGATGGTCGTGGAGCTCGATTCCGGAAAGCTGGTTATCCTTCCAATAAAAATGAAAGTCCGGATCGAACCCACAGGAACGCCGATTGAAATCGAAAATCGAACCTATCGTGGTGTTATCGAAGTCTTCGGCAATTCGCGGAACACACTGACACTGGTGAATGAGCTGCCTATGGAGGAATACCTCCTCGGCGTCGTGCCCAACGAACTCAGCCCCACGACGTTCGGTTTGCTCGAAGCGCTCAAGGCACAGGCCGTGGCCGCGCGAACATACGTCGCGCGGAACATGGGTCAGTCCAGGAACGAGGGCTACGACATCTGTGCCACCGATGCGTGCCAGGTGTACTTCGGGGCTGGAAGCGAGGATGGGCTCGCAAGCCAGGCGGTCACGGAAACGCGCGGCGTCATCGCCAGTTACGATGGGAAGCCGATCAACGCTCTTTACAGTTCCACTTGCGGCGGACGAACCGAAAGCGCCGAAAATATTTTCGACGAAAAGTACCCTTATCTCGTTTCCGTGATGTGCGAGTACAAGCATCCGGAGCCGTTGCCCTTTACAACATCGCGATCGTTTCCGGATTGGAAAGACGCTGTCCTGAACGTGGCCGGAGTGTCCAACTACACCGAAGCGCGGCGCTTCATGGGCCTTCCCGGACAGGGTGAACCACAATCCAGCGAGACTGCGGCCCTGGCGGCATTCATCCGGCAATCGTTTTATCCCACGGTTCAAGTCGCGTCGGATGTTTCGTTCGTTACCGAACAAGGCATCCTGCCGCCTCAAGGTTTATTGCCCGCCAGGGAGATTCTCTTTCGGCTCATCGTGCTGGTATCCTGGGACGGGCAGACGATGAAGCTGCTGGTGAATCAACAGCACAGGCAATTCAAGCTGAGCCCGGATGCTCCGATCTATCAGCGCGTCGGCGACGAGCGTCTGGGGATGCGGCAGGGCTCCTGGATCGGAGGGGAGCTCATGGATTTTCGGGCGATCGGCGACACCATCCAGATGCTTGTCTACCGGATCAATTTTGCCAATCCCGCGGCCGACCGGTATTCGCGGCTGGCCCTGTGGCAGGTCCACAAGACGAGGCAGGAACTGGACACGGCATTCAAACCGCTGAACATCGGCGGCATCCAGGAGATGCGCGTCACTGAGCGCGGCCCGTCGGAGCGGCCTCTGACCACGGACATTGTGGGCTCCAATGGACGCCGAACTGTTCGAGCGCTCCGTCTGCGCACGCTGCTTGGTCTCCGTGACAGCCTGTTTTATTTCGATACCGAGCGGAACGTGGGTGGCGAAGTCCTCGGCATGACGTTTTATGGCCGTGGGTGGGGTCACGGCGTCGGTATGTGCCAGGTTGGCGCTTATGGCATGGCTCTGGATGGTGCCTCTTACGAGCAGATCCTCAAGAAGTACTACACGGGAATCGAACTGAAAAAGTTGTATTAGCCGCGAATTACGCCAATGACGCGAAGAAGATTGGCGTAATTCGCGTAATTGGCGGCTAATCCCATGTATCCACTCATCGCAATTGTCGGCGCAACCGCCAGCGGCAAATCCGAACTCGCCCTGTTTCTTGCCGAGCAACTTTCCGGTGAGATCGTCAATTACGATTCCGTCCAGATTTTCCGCTACCTGAACATTGGCGCCGCCAAGCCCACGCCCGAGGAGCAGCAGCGCGTTCCCCATCACATGATTGACGTCCGCGAACCGACAGAGGTCTTCACAGCCGGCGACTACCAGCGCGAAGCCCGTGCAGTGATCGAGGATATCCGCAGCCGCAGCAAGCTGCCGATTCTTGTGGGCGGGACAGGCCTGTATTTGCGCGCTCTGACCGAGGGTTTGTTCAACGGGCCCGCACGGTCATCGTACTGGCGGAACCGCCTGGAGATGATTGGGGAAAGAAAAGGACGCAACTACCTGCATCGCGTTTTGTCCCGTCTCGATCCGCAGGCGGCATCCCGAATCGCCAGGCGTGATAAACCCAAGGTTATTCGGGCTCTGGAAGTCCGTCTCCAGACCGGCAAGGCGCTCTCCCAGCACCTGGAGGAAAGGCCGCGGCAACCGCTCACCGGTTTCAAGCTCTGCCTGATCGGGCTGAATCCGACTCGCGAGGAGCTTTACCGCAGAATCGATGAGCGCGTCCGTCGCATGTTCGATGCCGGACTGCCCGAGGAAGTCCGCCAGCTGCTGGCAAAGGGAATTCCCTCCAGCGCGAAGCCGTTCGAGGCGATCGGCTACCGGCACGTCCTGGCCGATAAAGATTCCTGTAACCCCAAGGAAGAAACGATTCGTATAATTCAACGTGATACAAGACGCTATGCGAAACGTCAAATGACCTGGTTTCGCAAACAAACAGACGTCACCTGGTTCGATGGACCGGGAGATGATGAGGAAATCAAAAAAAAGGTCCGTCAGTTCGTTCAACAAATTGTTAGCGTCGGGCCCACCATCCTGCCCATTTAGGTGGCGGTCCCCCCGCGCTATTGCCAACTTTTAGGGAGTTCCTATGGAAAACAAAGCGCCTTCCCAGAACATTCAGGATGTTTACCTGAACACTGTCCGCCGCGAAAAGCTGCCAGTCACGGTTTTCCTCATTAGCGGTGTAAAATTAATTGGAAAGATCAAAGGGTTCGACAAATATTCGGTCATCCTCGAGGCGAACAGCCAGGAGCAGTTGATCTTCAAGCACGCGATCTCGACGGTGACGACAGCCAAAATGACTTCGGCGCCGCCACCACCACCGCCGCCGTTGCCACAGACCGCTGCTACTGAACGAACGTAATGAACCAGATCTTTGTGTCTTTGTGTCTTAGTGGTGATAAACACCAAGACACAAAGGCACAAAGAAACTAAGCAATGGAAAACGCAATTCTCGTAGGCACTCACGCTCTCGATGAATTGCGTGAGCTGGCGACATCGGCCGGCGCACGCGTCATCGATGAAGTGATTCAGCGCCGTGAACGGCCGGACCCCGCCACGTATATCGGGAAGGGCAAGGTCGAAGAGCTTCGCGAGCAGGTCCTCATCGAAGGTGTACACGTCGTGATCTTCGACGAAGACCTGTCGCCCAGCCAGGCAAAGAATCTGGAAGAGGCCCTTGAGACTAAAGTGGTTGATCGCACAGGCCTTATTCTCGATATCTTCGGGCGGCGAGCTCGCACA
>QHXD01000838.1:413-2769 GCA_003223895.1 Acidobacteriota bacterium | reverse complement strand
GAACGCGGGCATAAAGCCCACGGCTACGTGCCACACCCAACTTGATTTCATTCGAGCAACAGGTCCTGGCGCCCGGGGCTACACTCTGTCGCCGCTCCGCGGCTGAATTTCCCGGTCGAAAAATTTTTCCCCCGACTGTCGAATCGGACGGCGGTCGTTCGACTTACTCAATGAAGGCAGACAAAAATGACAAACCAAAGGAGAAGTCATATGGCCGCAGGAAAAAAGATGCTTTGGGGCGGACGCATCATTAGCGCTCTACCCGTACTGTTTCTCTCGTTTGACGGCGTCATAAAACTGATGAACGTGGCGCCTGTCGTGGAAGCGCAAAGTCAACTGGGCATTCCCCAGAGCCTTACTCTCTCTATCGGAATTCTCGAACTCGCATGTGTGCTGGTTTATGCGATTCCGCGCACCTCTATTCTCGGTGCAATCCTGCTGACGGGTTACCTCGGCGGAGCCACCGCGATCCAGCTACGCGTCGCCAATCCGCTCCTCACGCACGTGCTCTTTCCGGCCTATGTCGGCGTCTTACTGTGGGGAGGCCTTTACCTGCGCGACAAGAGGCTGCGACAACTCGTTCCTCTGCGGAACACTATCGACCGCGTCGAGGCGCCGCCTGAAGACGCGAATACGGGATCTTTTGCATCGAGGCGCACAAACTATGCACTGTGGACTGTCCAGGCTCTCCTTGCGCTCCTCTTCTTGTTTGCGGGTGCCACGAAGTTGATCCTCCCGATTGAGGTGCTGACGTCGATGGGATCGCCTAATCAGATTGCACTGCCGGGTTTGTTCCTGCGGTTCATCGGAGTCGCTGAAGTGCTCGGAGGCATCGGTCTGATCCTCCCAGGGCTCCTGCGTATTCGGCCGGGTCTCACGCCGCTGGCTGCCGCCAGCCTGGTGATCATCATGGTCGGTGCGACCTCGATTACGCTGGCCGGGGGCGACGTCGCTCCTGCATTTATCCCGCTGGCAGTGGGACTTCTCTCGACCTTCGTGGCCTACGGCCGCTGGAGGGAAACCGGTATTTGTTGACCCAGAGCATGACTGCGGAAAGAATTGGTCACCGGAGGCCGTAGTATGAAAGAGGACGAACGAGAGCAGAAGATGTCCCAGGATGGACGCGTGTCGCGCAGGGCCGTTCTGACAGGTGCGGCCGGAGCGGTCGGCGCGAGCGTGCTGGGTTTGAAGACGCGGACCGCGAGTGGCCAGGACCGGGGGGCCGACGCCAACCCGGGACCTCCCGCCAGTGAAGTCGGCACACGATCATCGTTTGAACAGCCGAAGCGGGCGCCGGGAGGCTTGGTTTCGAGAACGCCGTTGCAGGACCTCCACGGCGCGATAACGCCGGCGGATCTGCACTTCGAGCGGCATCATTCAGGCGTGCCCAGAATCGATCCGCGCTCTTACCGCTTGCTGGTTCACGGTCTGGTCGAACGGCCGACGGTTTTTTCGCTCAACGATCTCAAACGTTTTCCTGCGGTCAGCCGTATCTGTTTTCTGGAATGTTCGGGCAATCTTGGACGCCAGGGGGGCGAGAAGACGCGGCCTCAGGAACTCTGCGGGTTGACGAGTCAGAGCGAGTGGACGGGTGTAATGCTTTCGACGCTGTTCCGAGAAGTCGGCGCGCGGCCCGACGCAAAATGGTTTCTTGCTGAAGGTCAGGATGCAGCGGTGATGACGCGCAGCATCCCAATCGAGAAAGCCTTCGACGACGCGATGATTGCTTATGCGCAAAACGGCGAACCGCTGCGGCCGGAGCAAGGATACCCGGTCAGGTTGCTGTTGCCGGGCTTTGAAGGTAACAGCAACGTGAAGTGGCTTCGCCGCCTCGACCTGGCCACACAACCGTTTATGACGCGGGAAGAGACGTCGAGATACACGGACCCACTGGCCGACGGGACCGCGCGGCAGTTCAGCTTTGTCATGGATGCGCGATCCGTCATCACATCGCCGTCGTATCCACAGAGCGTGGAACCCGGTTGGATGGAGATCCGGGGAATTGCGTGGAGCGGCCGAGGAAAGATTCAGCGAGTTGAAGTCAGCACGGACGGCGGCAAGACGTGGTCCAGGGCAGTGCTGCAGGGACCGGTGTTACCCAAAGCGCACACACGCTTCGGGCTGATGTGGAAATGGAACGGCGCACCGGCGGTGATCATGAGCAAGGCCGTCGACGAGACCGGTTACGCACAGCCGGACTGGGCAATGCTCCAAAGCGTGCGGGGCCGGCGTACGCGGTATCACCAAAACCCAATCACCGGCTGGAAAGTGGGAGCGGACGGTCAGGTTCTGTTTGCCATCGAGAGGGTGAGCTGATGAAAGGCCCAATGCGGATACTTACTACCATCTTGACGCT
>QHXD01000838.1:0-342 GCA_003223895.1 Acidobacteriota bacterium | reverse complement strand
GACGGTAAGGGCTTGCCGCCCGGAAAGGGCACGCCGGCAGAAGGCGCGACAATTTACGCCGCTCAATGCGCCTCGTGCCACGGTGCGAACGGGGAAGGTGGAGTGGCCGACGCGCTGGTAGGTGCCGAACCGAAAGGGTCCGCACCATTTGGTCCCCAGTACGAGAAGTTCCGCGGAGACACCAGGGATGTTCCTTTCACAATAGGTAACTACTGGCCATACGCCACGACAATCTTCGACTACATTCGAAGAGCAATGCCGCCCAATGCCGCAGGCTCACTCAAGGCAGACCAGGTCTACAGTCTGACGGCCTTTCTCCTCGCGAAGAACGGGATTATCGCC
>QHXD01000014.1 GCA_003223895.1 Acidobacteriota bacterium | reverse complement strand
CGTGTTCATGTCATGGCCAAACGCCAGGTTCGCCGTGACATCAACAGTGTAACGCATGAGGTCTTTTTGAACGTCGGCTGCATGACCCCCGGCAGCGGCGCGCCCCCAGCGATTCCTCAAGCGTTCCGTCATCCTGGTGAGGGTCGGAAAGAAGTGGCGCAAATGCTCGACGTTGAGGGCCTGCATGGCCACGCGGCGCTGTCTGTGCCAATCCGCGCCTTTGGCCCCAAACACGCCCTTGACTCCCATCTCCTCGAGAACTGTGGCGATGGAGTTCAGGCGCCAGAAGATTTCCGGTCTGCGGCGCAAAGCTTCCTGGATGAGAGCAGGCTCCGCAATGGCCACTACGGGTCTCGAGCCCATTTTGAATCTATAGATGGCGCCATACCTGTTCGCCCAACGCTCCAGGATCAAGTGGAGTTGCGTCGCATCCAGCTGGAGCAGATTGCCCAGCAGCGGCAGCCCGTGGGTCCGGGCAAGTCGGCAAGCAAGCGAACCGATACTGCAACGTGACTGTGAGCGACCACCCCGGCCGTGCCAATTCGGGACGGATTCTTTTTTTGATGGCACGGCCTCCCCTCCTTTCCAAGGAGGGGAATCCATTCTCTCTATGGCAACACGGCCCGTGTGCCCGGCCCTACACTCTGTCGCCGCTTCGCGGCTAGAAACGCAACGATAACAAAATTCTCGTTACGGCGGGCTGAAACCGTTTGTAGTTCTTCGCCGGACGAGTACGCTATTAAATGAGTTCTCCTAACCCGCCGTTTGGGGGCATTGCCGTGAAATTGCCAATCGTGATTGCATTGGTCATGGTTTTCCAGACATCTTCAGCGCAATCTGAGCAGCAAGCTCCAGGAGGTGCGATCGAAGGTATCGTCGTGCGCGCCGGGACAGGCGAGCCGATCGCGGGAGCTCTGGTGACTGTGCAGGCTGCGGCGCCGGTGCCGCAGCCACAGCCTCCGTTGCCCACGAGGGCGACGACTGATTCACAGGGTAAATTTGTTGTCAAAGACCTTGATGCCGGTTCCTACCATCTTTTCGTTAATGCCGACGGTTATGTTTGGCAGGAGTACGGCCGGCGCGGGCTCGCGGGAAGTCCGGGCGGCGTGGGTACAGGGACACCGGTGAACGTTGCGTCCGGGCAGACCGTGCGAGATATCCGGGTTGCGTTAACACAGGCGGGAAATGTCAATGGCCGCATTCGTGATCTCGACGGCAGACCGATCGCGGCAGTTCCGGTCCAGATTCTGAAGCCGGTTTACAACTTTCGCGGAGAGCGGACCTTGCAGTCGGCAGGAGCCGCGTCGAGCGACGATCGTGGAGAATATCGAGTGTACTGGGTAACGCCCGGGCGTTACTACGTGCTGGCTGGCTCCTCTGTTTCGGTGCGCCGCCCCGGCCTGAACCCAGTGTCCGGCCTGAATGACCTCGCTGGTCTTAGCGTCTCCCCGACCTATTACCCGAATGCAGCAGATCTCTCCGACGCGACAACAATCGATATCCAGTCCGGCCCCGACCTGAACGCGATCGACTTTGTGCTCGAGCGGCAGCCGAGGCGGCGCATTCGTGGACGAGTGATAGACGCGGCAACCGGCCGGTGGCCGTCTGCCGCGGCCATTCGATTGGTGACTCGCTCGACGATCGGCGGAACCACGGGAAGAGAGTCTCCCCAAAGTTACAACTCCGCTGATGGGACTTTCCAACTGTCGGATGTGCCGCCAGGTTTCCACGAAGTGGTCGTCGAGGTCAGGTCTCCCGGTATCGCTGCGCCGCCGGTGGCTCTTCCAGTTCCTCCCGCGGGGGCCGGCGCCATCGGGATCGTTGGCACAACGATCAGACCACGCGACCTGGTGACCGCGAGCGCTCAGACTCGGGTTCAAGTGGGCAAATCGGATGTCGAGAATCTTGTAATCACTATCGGCGCCGCCATGTCGGTGCCCGGCCGTTTGATCGTCGAAGGTGCGGCGGCCGCTTCCGGCGCGGACCGCCTGCGCGTGCAACTGACGCCGTCTTCAAGTGGGGCAATCATCTCGTACGTTCAGGGCCCTGCACCGGTACCGTTGAATCCGGGCGGAACATTCATGCTCGACAATGTGCTGCCCGGCGAGTACCGAGTTCAGGTTGCCGGCCTGCAATCGGACTTTTACGTCAAGGAAGCACGCTTCGGTTCGCAGGACGTTCTCAACAATTCGCTGATTGTCTCCCCGTCTACTCCCGGGACGCTCGAAGTGGCCGTGAGTGCACTCGTCAGCACGGTCGCAGGAATCGTCACAGACGAAAAGTCACAGCCGGTGCGAGCCGTTCAAACCGTCCTCGTACCGGATCAGCATCGTGACCGGCCGGACCTCTTCAGAAATGTGACAACCGATCCAGACGGCCGTTTCCGGATGGAAGGCGTCGCGCCGGGCGAGTACAAGGTTTTTGCATGGGAGGCGATGGATCAGTTCTCATACTACGATGCGGATTTTGTGAGACGGTACGAGCAAGAAGGTTATCCCGTTAAGGTTATCGAGTCGTCCAGCCAAACCATTCAGGTCCGGTTGATTCATACCGGACAGTAAAGTAAAGGTCGAGCTATGCGACCGCGGATTGTAACTGCCTGCGTCTTTTCGATACTGCTGATGACATCTTTCGGCACACCCCAGGAGCCGCGGAAGGCATCCATTGAAGGCGTCGTTGGAGAGCTCGGAACGGGCGTACCCATTCCAAACGCTCGAGTGATCTTGACGCGAGCCGAGGAGGCTGCGCCCGGTCTGTTCACTCCACCGTCGTTGCCGGCGACAACAACAGATCGGGAAGGAAAGTACGCACTGGGGGGTCTCGAAGCCGCTACCTACCGCGTAACCGTCGCTGCAGAAGGCTTCGCGCGACAAAGCAAGGTCCACACGCTGGCTTCGGGGCAGGCTCTGAAAGATGTTCGTGTGAACCTGACGCCCACCGGTACTGTAACCGGACACATTCGCTACAGCAGTGGACAACCAGCCGCAGGTGTACAGGTTCAGCTGGTATCGCCGGTGTATGGTCCTGACGGCGAGAGAAGGTTGACGTCTGCGGGAGCTGGGAGAACAAACGATCGAGGCGAGTATCGCGTGTATTGGGTGACGCCGGGACAGTACTACGTTGTGGCCGGCTCGCTGGACATATTCGGATCATTTCAATCCATCGAATCCGGCGGCCTGGGAGGCAGTCCGAATGAATACCAGATCAGAAAGTATGGCGTTATATTTCATCCCGGCGTTTCCGATCCCAACGACGCCGCATTTGTTACAGTTCAATCCGGTATCGAATTGAAACTCGATTTGGTTGTACCGCAGCAGGTATATCGCATACGTGGCCGCGTGGTTGATACGAGAACCGGGCGGTGGCCGGCCAGTGCGCAAGTTACTCTCGGCGGCCGCAGGCTGATCGAGGGCGGCGCCGGGTCTGTGTTGTTGTGGGCAATACCAGTGTACAACCCCGCCGACGGCACCTTCGAAGTCCGTGAGGTCCCCTCAGGACTTTACTACTTGAGCGTGAATCTTCAGGACGGGAGGTCCAGGGCTGGCGCGTCGCGTCCTCTGCCTCTTGTGGTCTCGGGTTCGGATGTTAATGACGTTCTTCTTACTGTCGAGCCTTATGTCTCCATTCCCGGAAAGGTGACGACGGACGGGACGGAGTTATCCTCGATCGAATTGAGCCGCGTTCGCGTGTCTTTGAATCTTTCGGCGGGCGGCCGCCGGCTTCGTGATACTTCGTACGGTGCGATCGGGGGATTGCCTGGTCTGAATCCAGACGGCACGTTCACGTTGAAGGACGTGATGGCTGGAGAATACATCTTAAGCGTAGTGTTGCTGCCGCCCACCGACTACATTAAACAGGCCCTGTATGACGGCAGCGACGTCCTCAACGGTCCGTTGCTTGTCACGAGTTCCGGCCCTGGGACCTTGACGATCGTGCTGAGCTCGAAGGGCGGTCAAATCACGGGAACCGTCGTCGACGCGAAACGGTTGCCCGCTCGCGGAGTCCAGGCTGTACTTGTTCCGGATGAGCATCGAGATCGCGCAGAACTATACAAGACAGCCATGACGGACGATGCCGGCCGCATTACACTGACCGGCATTGCGCCAGGCAACTACAAGCTCTTTGCCTGGGAAGCGCTCGAACCCTATGCCTATTACGATCCCAAGGTCATTGAACGCTTCGAGCAACAGGGAACACCCGTGCATGTCACGGAGACATCCACGGTAAACGTAGACGTTAGGGTCATCCCGCCGCAATGATCCTGCCTGTATTCAGCCGCGGAGCGGTGACAAAGTGTAGCCTCGGGCTCGCGGGCCTGTTGCGCAAATGAAATCAAGTTGGGTTTAGCACGTAGCCGTGGGCTTTATGCCCGCGTTCAAATACCGCCAGAAGAATTCTTTAATTGTGTTTGAACGCGGGCATAAAGCCCACGGCTACGTGCAGACCGCCGATGGTTTCCTTTTGGGCAACAGGCCTCGCGTCCGCGCTAGCCATCGCTGCGTATTTAGGACAACATCCGGACCTGCAATCATTCACTTTTCGGCTTGTGTATAATCGCGCCGGAAGCTTAAAGTCAACGCGTCCAGACATTCTTCAAACAGAGGTCGTCTATGAAGAAGACTCTTGGGGGAATTGTGTTCCTGTTTCTCGCGGTGCTGACGATCGGGGCAGCATTTGCGCCTGCCGGTCTTCGTCTCCCGTTGGCGCAGAAAGCTGACGTGCGCGCTCGCGCCGACGGCTGGCTCAAGAGCGGAGGGAATCTCTTCAACCAGAACTACTCCCCCCTGGCGCAGATCAATCGACAGTCCGTTGCCGGCTTGAAGGCTGTCTGGCGAGCGCGCCTCGACGGCTCGGGCATGAACTCCAAGTATTCCGGCGAGGCTCAGCCCGTCATTCATGAAGGCGTCATCTATATCGTCACGGGAGCAGACGATGTTTTCGCGATTAGCGTGAAGACCGGCAAGACTCTCTGGAAGTATCAGGCAAACCTTGACGAGACCATCACCACCGTCTGCTGCGGCTGGACGAGCCGTGGCCTCGCGTTGGGTGAGGGCAAGATTTATGTGGGACAGTTGGACGGCCGCCTGGTGGCGCTGGATGAGAAATCGGGCAAACCGACGTGGTCCATTCAAGCGGAGCGCTGGCAGGACGGTTACCCGATTACGGCCGCACCCCTTTACTTCGACGGATTGGTCATCGTCGGCTTTGCCGGCGGCGAGAACGGTACCCGAGGCCGGGTCAAGGCCTACGACGCGAAGGACGGGCACCTGGTCTGGACCTTCTACACGATTCCTGGTCCGGGCGAGATTGGTCATGATACCTGGCCACAGGACAACGATGCATGGAAACACGGTGGCGCCACAGTGTGGCAAACACCTGCAGTGGATCCGGAGTTGGGCCTGATTTACTTCACCACAGGTAACCCGGGACCTGATTTCAACGGCCGTGTCCGGGCCGGAAATAATCTTTTCTCCGTTTCCATGCTGGCGTTGGAAGCGAAGACCGGAAAGTACCGGTGGCACTTTCAGCAAGTCCACCATGATCTCTGGGATTACGATTCCCCCAATCCCGTCATCCTCTTCGATGTGAAAGTCAACGGCCGCGTCCGAAAAGCGGCCGCCGAGGCGAGCAAGACGGGCTGGGTGTACATCCTGGATCGGATCACGGGTAAGCCGCTGCTCGGGATCGATGAAAAGCCGGTTCCCCAGGAACCGCGGCAGCTCACATCCGCAACACAGCCTTTTCCACGTGGAGACGCCTTCGTTCCCCATCATGTGGACATCGCGCCCGAAGACTTTCCTCTTGTGAACCAGGGACGCATCTTTACTCCGTTCTGGACAGAAGGAGTCGTAGCAAAGCCGGCCCCGAGGGGCGGGGCGAACTGGCCGCCCAGCTCATATGATCCTGCAACGAATTATTTTTATGTATGCGGTACCGACAGCACGAACCTGTTCAAGGCGGGCGAGCTCGATCAGGTGCCTCCGCCGGAGGGCCAACGCTACCTGGGAGGCGTCTTCGGTGGTGCTCCCATTCCGGGCACAGGAATCTTCGCAGCGCTGGACATGAAGACCAATCGTCTCGTGTGGCAACAAAGGTGGAAGGAACCCTGCTACAGCGGCTCCGTGACGACGGCGGGAGGTCTCGTATTCGTAGGGAGAAACGACGGCCGGCTGACAGCTCTCAACTCCGCGACCGGCAAGCGTGTGTGGGAGTTCCAGACGGGCGCGGGCGTGAACGCTCCAGTCAGCGTGTTTGAATACGAAACAGAACAGTACATTGTGGCCTATTCGGCCGGGAACCTCTTTGCGGGATCGCCGCGCGGCGACAGCATATGGCTCTTCTCCTTAAAGGGAACAGTGGAACAAGCCACAGCGCCATGATCCTCGTGGCCTGGACGTGGGTCAGTTTGAAGGAACCAACCAGAAGAAGCCACAAGAAGCATAACGTGGCAAAGCCGCAACCAAATTGAGATGAGCCTCAAGCGAGGGTGTTCCCCTCCTGGGACAGGAGGGGTGGACGCGCCATCAAGAAAATGCCGCGAAGCCACTTTTGAAGGCGCGGCCGGGGTGGTCAGTTCGGCGAAACAGTTCGTGTGAGCGACCACCCGTCTGCGCCGCTTCGGAATGGGATCTTTTTCTTAATGGCGCAGCCACCCCTCCTGTTCCAGGAGGGGAATGCCCCTTGCCTCACGATCTTCGCTCACCCGAGAAAATGTTATGCTTCTTGTGCTTTTTGTTGTTGCTTCCCCCGTTTAGTTACGCCGGCAAGCGCTTCAACAATGCGTTCGCTCTCCGGAACCAGGGCCGCTCGCGCCGCCGCAGGTAGCCCGGCATGGTTGGTTTCTTTGCCAGAATGCGCTCGGCCCAGTCACGCGCTTCGGCGTTGCGTTTTTGCGCGGCGAGGAAGTCCGCATAATTGTAGTAGGTCTCGGACAGTGTGGATTTTTGGGTAGCTTGTTGAAAGAACGCCTCGGCTTTTTCCGCCTCACCCGTATTCGCATAGGCGTGGGCCAGCAATCCGGCGGCGCGATGGAAGTCGTATTTGGCATCGCCAGACACGACATGCTCGAGGTCCGGCACGGCCGCCGCAAAGTCCCCCAACTGAATCTCGGCAATGCCCCGGCGGTAGAACGCATCCGGCGAATGCCCTCGAGACGAGATCGCCCTGTCATAGCAAGCTCGCGCACGCGCGAATTGCCCATCGTCCAGGTACAGGTCGCCCAGGTCTTCGTAGTTCCCCACGGACGGATTGTCCAGGACGATTGCCTCGAGTTGACGAATCCTCTTGCGCCGCGGAAAAGCCTCGAAAGACCCGCGAAGCAGAGTGAAGTCGGGAATGACCTCAATGACGATATAAACAAGCGCGCCCAGGGGACCAAAAAAGAGGATGATCCACAACCAATAAGTGTCCGGCCGCCGCCGGATGAAGTGCACCAGCGCCAGTCCTTGCAAAATGAAACCCCATGGATAGAGCAGGTAAACGAGTGATCCCATGTCGTGATGGTGGGACTATTATATTCGGTGTATGAGCCGGACATCACTGCCTGGGCCGAAAATCAAATCGAGCCTCATCTTCGCCTTGAGGCGAATCCATGACCCGCTGCGGTTCTTCACAAAAATGGCTCTAAAGTATGGCGACCTGGTTCATCTCAAAGCCGGAGCGCCGGACGTCTTTCTCCTGAACGACCCTGCTCAGATCAAGCGAGTCCTGGTCACGGACCAGCACAATTTCACCAAAGGGCAGGGCCTGCAGAGGGCGAAGAGACTGCTTGGCAACAGCCTGCTCACTACCGACGGCGAACTGCATCGCAAACAACGCCGGCTGGTGCAGCCGGCGTTTCATCATGGACGGATTGCCGGATATGCTTCCACGATGGTGGACTATGCCGGACGATTGACCGGGCGCTGGCAGCACGCCTCGACTCTGGATATCTCCGAAGAGATGATGCGTCTGACGCTGGCGATCGTCGCGAAGACGTTATTTGACGCCGACGTCGAATCGGAAGCCGCTGGCGTCGGTCGGGCGCTGACCGCAACCATGAAATTGTTTCCGCGATACGTGATCCCATATGCGCATTTGCTCGAGAAGCTTCCATTGCCAAGCAACCGCCGCTATCGGGAGGCGAAGGATTATCTGGATGCCACAGTCTACAAATTGATCGAGGATCGCCGGAGAACCGGATCGGACAAGGGTGATCTCCTGTCGATGCTGCTCCTGGCGCAGGACGAAGAGGAAGCCGGCCGCAGAATGACCGATACGGAAGTCAGGGACGAGGCCATGACGCTCTTTCTTGCCGGGCACGAAACGACCTCGAACGCGTTGACCTGGACGTGGTACCTGCTGGCCAACAATCCCGATGCGGAAAAACTTCTTCGTGCCGAAGTAAATTCTGTTCTTGGCCCGAGATGTGCAACCATTGAAGATGTCCCGCGGCTGAGGTACACCACGAAGGTATTTGCCGAATCCATGCGGCTTTTTCCTCCTGTCTGGATTCTTGGTCGTCGTGCGATTGAGGATTACACAATTGATGGTCATACTATTCCGCGCGACTCACTGATTTTGATGAGCCAGTGGGTCATGCATCGTGATCGGCGATATTTCCCGGAACCCCTGTCCTTCGATCCCAACCGCTGGACCGACGAAGCCAAAGACAGGCGCCCGAAGTTTTCTTACTTTCCTTTCGGCGGCGGCCCGAGAGTTTGTATCGGAGAGAGTTTCGCCTGGACCGAGGGCGTGCTCCTTCTGGCCACGATCGCTCAACGATGGAAGTTGCGCCTTCAGCCCGGCTACCCGGTACGACCTCAGGCACTCGTCACCCTGCGTCCGAGACATGGCGTGAAGATG
>QHXD01000832.1:2434-4016 GCA_003223895.1 Acidobacteriota bacterium | reverse complement strand
TGTTGTTGGTCATTGATGTCTCCTAAATGGTTCCTGATTTGGTCTTTGTGAAAGTTTCCTGGATTTGCATTTCTGGGTTAGACCCAAATGACGCCGTAAGTTTCTTTCATAGCAATCTCCCTCTGGTCGTTGACGTGTTGTTGCGTTAGTCGAGGACGCCACTTGCAAGGCCGCTGGGTGCGGTTTTCGGCTCGAGTTCTTCGATAAGGATGATTTCGTTCGTAAGGTTCATGTTGTCGGTCATTGATGTCTCCTAAGAATTTAAAAATTTGTGCTGCGAAACATTACAAAGTGCTTTATTGCGGTTTAAACCCAGATTACGCCGTAGGTTTCTTTCATGGCTATTCCTTCCGATTTTGTTTTTGAATTTGGTTCTAAAAAGAGAAACGGGCTGCCCCGAGGCCGATGGCCTCTGTTGGCAGCCCGACTGACGTGGTCCGCGGACACTTCGCCTGTGGCTCAGTTCGTGGACTTTAGTCTCGAAGCTTTGCGTCGCCGTCTTTCGACGGGTTTGCCTTTGTCAGCAGGTTTGCTCGGGAAGGAGGGCGGGTCGGATCAAATCCCTTGTACCGCGTCTCCTGCCTTTGGCGGCTCAACCAGCGTGACTCTCAAAGACTTTCGAGAGTGGTAGCTTTGTGGCTTTGCGTCTCCGTCTTTCGATCGGATTTGCCCTGGTACAAAGGATTACAGTTTTCGTTTAGCTCAACTATATTGAGCGGATGAAAACCGGAAAAAATACATCCCATCCTACAGGATGTTGGAAGAAAAAACGGACAGCGCAATAGGACGCACACGGACAACGCTGTGGCCCGCGATTTGCAGAATAACTAAGTGCTACGTTTGGCAAGGAACCACAAAGACACAAAGGGCACAAAGAAAGGCCGCAAATAACGTTTCTTGATGCGGCCTTTCTTTGTGCCCTTTGTGTCTTTGTGGTTCTAACTCAGAACCCGTACTTGATCGCAAACTGCATGATCCTCGGCCCCACGTCGTAGAGAAGCCTGCCGAAGGCGGTTCCATTTTGCTGACCGGTCGACACGGCACTCGGGTTATTCGGGCTGTTGGTCAGAAAGTTGGTGCCTCGCTGCGCACGACCACCGTCTGCTGGCCATTGAGCGTCTGCGCCACCGGCGCGATGAAATCCACTCGCCCCTGAAAATCCACAGCCGGCAGGCTGCGCGCTTTCATCCACACGGGATTGCCGGGCCGGACATCCGCAAGTTCCTTTTCCGGAACCTGCATTTCCACCGTCACTCGCGCCATATCGACGATCCGCGCAAGCTCGTCGCCGGGACTCAAGTGCTGATTCAGTTTGCGCTCGACAAATGGCGTCGCGATAACCCCTTCGATCGGCGCGCGAATCTCCGTTCTGCCGAGCTCCTGGTCCAGAATGCCGACCTGATTCCGAAGCTTTTGGACATCCGCCTCCACCTGGTGGATCTGCTCGGGCCGGCTCCCTGCCTTCATCAGCTTGAGTTCACTTTCCGCTTCCGCCAGCTCTCGAGCCTTCAGGTCCCCTTCGCGCTCGGAACTCTCTGAAATGACGCGGATCGACGCCTCGATTTCCCCGATTTCGCGTTCG
>QHXD01000832.1:0-2371 GCA_003223895.1 Acidobacteriota bacterium | reverse complement strand
AAGCTCGGATTTCCGGCGCTCCATCGTCTGCATGAGCTGATTGCGTTGTTCCTGGTTCCGCTTGGCGTTGCTTAGCTCCACGCGTTTCGTATCCACAAGCTTCTGCTTGCGGTCCAGTTCTTCGGGCCGGGCGCCGGCGCGGAGAAGGGCCAGCTCGCTTTCTTTCGCCTGGAGGTCTCCCGTGAATGCCGAGATCTTCTGCTGCTTATCGAAATCGCGCAGGCGGGCGAGGACGTCGCCTTTCGCCACGCGGCTTCCCTCGCGAACCAGCATCTCGATGATAATGCCCTCGGTCTCCGTACGGACGGTCATCTCGTTGCGCGCCAGGACCTTGAATTCCGCCGGAACCTTCAATTCCCAATGCCCTGCAAACATCACCACCAGCGCAACCATCGCAATGCCTGCGTTCCGGTACTTTCGCGTTGCGGCTCGCGCGGCCAGCGCGCGAAGCGCAGCGAAGTATTCCACGCTTGTTTTTCGCAATGTGATGGTGGAAAACATTACAAAACCGACCAGACCCGCAAATGCAAACTTGGACGTGGACCAGGCATACAAGGCCGAGTATACGTATATTAATAATGTCGTGGAGAACCATATCGATGCAATGCCGTAAACCAGCTGCGCCCGTTCTTCCCGCCACGGCTGCTTCGACTTATGTGTCCGGGCGAGCCAACTCCACAATGAATTCATGGCTTTCGCCCGAAGGTTCGGAATTTCCAGGTAATCGCTCAGGATGTAATATCCATCCAGCTTGATCAGCGGATTGAAATTGATGAGTGTCTGGAAACCCGAAAAGACGATCACCACGAGAACAACGTCATTTATCGCCGTGTTGGAGTCCGTAACCCGCCAGATCATGGTCGAGACGCCCCATATCACGAGCTGGAAGTAACCGCCCGCGAACGTCACCCACATCCGCTGCCGCCTCGAGGGAAACATCCACGAATCGCTGACGTCGCAATAAAACGCCGGCTGGAAATAAATCAGCATGAAGCCGACTTCTTTGACTTTTCCGCCGAAATGACAGCACGTCAGCCCGTGCGAAAACTCGTGCGCCGTGGTCACGGCGAAAGTCACGATCCAGAGAAAGAACAGGCCGTCCAGGTTGAACAGGCTGACGACGCCGCCGGAAAATCGATCCCAGTTGAGATAACTCAGAAGGAAACCCATCGAGATCGAAAACACCGCAAAAACGTGGAAGCCCCTGGTGAAGGCCCATTTCGTACGAGGCAACAACCAGGCAAAAATCTTTTCGGGATTGATCGACGCGATTTTCCAGTAAAGAAGATTGCGGTCCTGAAGTTTCTGGCCTTCGACGGTGGCGAGTTTTTCCCGGACGGACGGTGTGTCCAGCAGCCACTTGTCTTCGAGCGATTTCAGAAACCCTTCAATTGTCGCGACTGAAATCGTGCCGCCCAGCTTTTCCGAAGCGCGCCGGCTCAGTGCCGCAGGCTCAATGGGCTCGAGCAACAGATCGAGGATTGCCGCCTGCGTTTCCGTGAAACGGAAATATCGCGTGGTTACGGGATCTTTGACGACGACAAATGTTTTGCCCTGGTGCTGCTGGCGGGAGAATTCGAGGCCCGATCGAAGTTGCACCGACGGGGAGTTTTCAGACATCAGTTGTTGAAGACAACAAAACCCTGCGACCGGAACGATCGCAGGGTCTTGAACCCTTTACGCCATTTTCTCAACGTTCTCAGCTTGAAATCCTTTCGGACCCTGCGTGATCGTGAACTCCACGCTATCGCCTTCCTTCAGGGTCTTGTACCCGTCGCTGACGATGGCCGAATAATGGACAAACACATCCCCGCCTGAGGACCGCTCAATGAACCCGAATCCCTTCTTGTTGTTGAACCACTTTACCTTGCCCTGCTCTTTGCTCATTACTGTCCTACTCCTTTACAAGTGAAAATGTTTCAGCCCAAAAATTGCGGAAGGAAAAAGCGGACCTCATGACGGGACAGGCCATCGGTTTGGGTCTCACTCTTCGCCAACTGCAACACACCGCAAAGTTTAAACCGTCGGGCATTATATCCAAAACAGTGGTTCTGTCAACTTACACGTAGGGTTGAAGTATAGGACAGCAATGAACTTCCGGTCTCCGGCGCTCCTGAAACGGCTGAAACCCGCGTCAGGAGCGGGATTCGGGGAATTCAGCCGTTTAGAAGATTAACATACAGTCACCGTAGCTGTAAAACCGATAGCGCTCCTCGACGGCATGTTGATAAGCCTGCAGGGTCGCCGGCCGCGACGCGAAAGCCGACACCAGCATCAGCAAAGTAGACTTAGGGAGATGGAAGTAGGTCAGCATCGCATTCACGACTTTGAACTCGTATCCCGGAAAAATGAAGAGATCCGCTTCCCCTCT
>QHXD01000013.1 GCA_003223895.1 Acidobacteriota bacterium | reverse complement strand
GATATACCGTGGGGCGCTGGGAGGGCGACACGCTGGTGCTCGACTCCATCTCGTTTGTCGATACGACGTGGTTGGGACGAGGAGGCCTCTTCCATTCCGCCAACATGCACATCGTGGAGAAATTCACGCGTAAGGGCGATGAAATCCTTTACGAAATCACCATCGAAGACCCCGATGTGCTCGTGGAACCGTGGGTGATGCCGCCGCGAACGCTGCGGCCCAACGGAGCTGCAGACGCCGGACTTGTGGCGGAGCGTGCGTATTGCGAAGTCTACGAAACGAATGACATCGTGACGCAGCTGAGACACTAACCATTCTTTAGGAAGGAAAACTTCAGCCCGTTTCGGAGTCACTCCGGAACGGGCTGTTTGTTTATGCGGGGCAGAGAGGAATAACTACGTTGGCAGAGGGACCGGGAACAAGCAAACGGTCCTTTATCGGCGTCTGGATTATTTGCGTCGCGCTGGCGGAGTTTGTTGGAATGAACAGGGCGGCTCCCGCGTTGGGCGGCTGGCATGTCGCCCAACAAGGACGACTTCCGTAAGCGATCTTCGCCCCGGACGCCATATTGTTCTCAGTTGACGTAAAACCGCGTTGTCGTAGAAGTGCTTTCCCGCATCGAAGCGACTGTTGAACAGAGATAGGTCCTCGAAAACGCCGCAGTGTCGAGGAAATCGGTAAGAACCGGATGGGTAAACACTGCGCGACTAATCGAGGGTAATCGGTTCGCCAATCAGCCCAACTTGCGAATGGCCGGCGCGGGCGGAACCACATAGCCGGGAATTGACGAATGGTACCAATGGACGAATCGCGGAAAAGGCGCAATTGGCGCCTGGACCGCGGAAGTAGTGATAGAATGCGCGCGATGTCTAAGCGATCCTACCTTTTTCTTAGTGCGATGCTCACCTGCGCGGCATGGAGCCAGCCAGCCACGTCTCGGCCCGCCGCGTATACAGGCGATGCCGCCGCCGAAGTCCTGGCGCTCGAACATAAGATCGAAGATGCAGTCGTGCGTGGCGACGTCGCTTTTGTGGACAGCGTTCTTGCAAGCGACTTCAGCTTCGTACATGGCGATGGCTGGACTACAGGCGGAAAGCCGCTGGCCAGCGACGACAAAGCGGCATTCCTGAAGCGGGTCGCCGACAAGGAATATCTGGTTCATGATCTCGATGGCATAAAAACCGAGGTCCACGGAGACATTGTCATCACCTATGGACGCTATGTGAGCTTGTACATGCCCAAGCCCCAAAACGCGATCCCGAACACCACTCCGGGACGGTTGAACTCGGTATGGTTCGAGCGAGTCTACGCAAAACGCAACGGGCAGTGGCAGTTTCTATCGCACCGCACCGTGCACGGGCCGACAGTGTCGCCGGCGGGAGTCGATCCCAGCGTGCGAAGCGAGCTTCGCTAGCTACCTCACTAGCGTCCTGTCTCTGAAGTTCACTACATAATTAAGCGCGCCAACTGTAGGCGCCGGCTAAAGCCTGCGCCTACACATGCGAACAAATTAGTACGCGAACTTCAGAGACAGGACACCAGCGTGATGGCGCTGTATGTTCCGCTCGGGGCCATGTCAATGTTGTGCCTTGATGATGAGCTTGGTCTCGGGATTGCGCTCCTGGTTGGTCACGACTTCGTTGAACTCGGGATCGTCGTGGGCGGCCTTGAGGCGCTTGTCGCGCTCTTCTTTCGACGGATAGCCGCGCATGTGAATCCCCTTGTTAGTGCTTATGCTGCATCAGCCGCTGATATAATTCGCCGTGTCATGAACATTCTTGCTCCGCACGATCGCCGCGAGTTTCTGAGAAGCGCGGGCAAGCTTGCCGTCGGCGGCTTTGCATCCATGGCCATAGCCCAGCAAGGTCCCAAGCCGCCTGCCGCGCGCCGGCCCCAGCGCGTCGCCGTGATCGGGGTAGGGCACTATCACGCAACGCTCGCGCCGTTCTATCTCCGGATTCTTCAGAACGAGAAAGTCGATATCGTCGGCGTCCACGATCCGGACCGTGCCGTCGCTGAAGACCGCGCCAAGCGCTGTGGCAGCACAGCCTACACCGACTACCGGACGATGATCGATAAGACCAAGCCGGACTTCGTCCTTTCTCTAAATCGTCATGTCGACATGCCCGCCCCTTTTCGCTTCCTGGTGGACAGCGGGATTCCTTTTCTTGCCGAAAAGCCCTGGGGGATAGACGCCAGGACCGTGAATGAGCTGGCCGATTACGCGGAAAAGAAGAACGCGTGGGCAACGGCTCCCATGTCGTTCCGCTACAGTTGGTGGGCCGAGAGCGCTAGAAAGATGGTGAAGAGCGGCGAGCTGGGTACCATCTCACACATGCTGGTCCGTTTCAACCAGCCGGGCATCCAGCGCTACATCGACGAAGGCAATTCGTGGATGCTGAACAAGGCTGAAGCGGGCGGCGGAGCGCTGCTCAACCTCGGGTTCCATGGCTTCGATCTGTGCCGTTACATTACAGGCGAAGATCCCAAAGTTGTATCGGCGGTCACCAGCCACTCGATCTGGAAGCGTGATATCGAGGATTATGCCTTCGTCACGCTGCGCACACCCAGCGGCATGGTGTTCCTCAACGAGGCGAGCTACACCTTTCCCACCACAGGCTCGGATAGCGAACGCAAGATCGCAGCGGCGAAGGGATTGGTGAGAGCGACGAATAACGGCGACGGAGTGCAGATCATTGGCCCCGGCCGGGATGAGACACTCATGGCGCCGCCGGGTTACGTGGGGAGCTGGGCGGGCGTTGTGAAAGATTGTCTCGATAGGATCGGACGTGGCGAACCTCCGCCTTCGAGTGTCCGTGACTGCGCTCGCGCAGTGACGCTAACGTTCGACGCCTATCGCATGGCGGGGGAGAAGCCGGCGGGCCCGCAACGGTAAAATGGCGTCTACTTGTCGCTCACCGATTGCCGGTCCGGGCCGTACGTCGGGCCATGTACCGTGCGATGCGATACGTAGAGCCAGCGGCCGTCACGTTTCTCGTAAACGCGCTCGAACCAAACCGAGAACCAGGACTGTTCGGGCTTACCGGTTCTGTTCTGCGCGACGTAGCGGCCATACGTGATGGCGATGTCACCGTGCATTTCGACCTTCACCGAGTCGAGATCGCGCACGTTGTACTGCCTATTTTCGACGCGTTTCAAGAACGCCGCGCGATCGTCCACCAGGAGCGGCTTGCCGCCCGTCGTCCAGCCATCGCCGTGGGTGAACGAAAGATCGGGCGCGCTGACGCGATCGACATAGGCGACGTCACCGCGCACCACTGCAGCTTCCATAGCTCGCTCGAATGCCAGGACTTCCGCCGCCGCGGCCGATACTCCGGTGGACGTAGACGCCGGCGTCACTTTCAATGCGGCTTTGGATGACTGTTGGCCGAATGCCGCGCACGCGAGCGCGGCGACGGGAAGAACGAGCGACAAGAGTGGCCTGTTCATGGCCGGAAGTCTAACACAAGCGTCACCAGCCTCAGCTACGGCCCGTTGCATCTGCACCTGTAAACGCGAGCTTGCTCACGTCTGGCTGGTCTCGCTGGATATGCGGTGGTCATAGACTGCTACAGCAAGAAACAGACTCCTGCGACGGGCCGCCAGACCAGGTATCAATGATATTCGGAAGAATTTGCGGGATTTGAATGAGCACATGGACCATGAATGCCGCTCTTCCGCGGCACGCTACGGTATCGTCCTGGATGCCGCGCTCATCACCGGCATCGATCCACCGGCCGAGGTCGAATCGGCGCTGGCGGCTATCAACACGGCTTACAATCAGGTGTCTTCCGACATCAGCTTGGCCCAAGCTGCTGCAGATCAGAAGATCGTGCAATCCAAACGGGCGGTGGAAATCGAAACTCTCAAAGCGCAGGCGGAAGTGGAACCGCTCAACAGCCTGGCAGGTAGTCCTCGCCGCTTTCATCGATGACGCGAATGTCACCATCTTGGGCGGCGTCCGGATCAGGAATGACAGGATAGATCTTGTGCAACTCCAGGGAAGCCAGATAGCCAGAGTTGTCCACGCACGCTACAAAACTCGGATGTGCCCTCTTTGGCCGCCTATTTTGCATCAGTCCAAATACCGCTTTCTTCTCATATCTCTTTTGCCACGACTTATACGTCCAGACGCCCGCTTCTATTGCCCGCACTTCTCCGCAGTAAGTCTCCTTCGCCACGTACTTGGCAGCGCGGCCCGCCGAAGGGAACGCTACTAATCATTACCTATGACGAACATGGTGGTTTCTACGATCATGTGAGCCCCCTGCTTTCCGGGACAAAGCAAAGCCAGTGTCCGGCATCGACCACTATGGAGTGCGCGTTCCTGCTTTCGTGATTTCCCCGTGGGTTATCCGAGGCGGAGTAACTGATGTGGTGTTCGATCACACTTCGATCGCAAAGACCATCGCCCGGCGCTTCATGAGCGCCAATCCACCGGATATGGGGAACGCATGGCCGCGGCGAACGACCTTTCGATGGTGCTTCGATCAACCGCGCTTCAAGACAAACCGAACATTTCGCCGCCGGCGCCAATCGCGGCCAGCGCCAGGCAAGCAGCTCCGATGGAAAAAAGCGACGATTTCAAGCAGGTGTTGCGAGTCATGCGCTCCCGTTATCCGCTTCGTAAGTAGGGGGCATTCGCCGATATCGCCCGGCAAGATGCAGATGGTTGCAACGGCAAATATTCCGGATCCGTGAACCAAAGGCGCCGTGTTGCCCTTGCCGGCATGGCGCGCCCCGAACTCAGTCAGGATCGTTTCAAGCAGCGGTAACATTCGGGCGATCTGGCGTGCACGGATGACGAAGTCCCACAAAGGCTCGAACTTCTTCCACCCTGCGGCGTAAGCGAAGTGGCGCAGTCGTCCGGACCAGGTGTTCTTTGCGGCGGCTCCGCGGACGATCGAGCCCCAGCGATAGAAATCCTTGTAGGCGCGCCAATAGCCGGCCTCCAGTTGGGCGGGCGTGAGCCGCATGGGTTGGAAGACAGTATGGCGGGTATCGTACAGGTCCCAGTTGTTGTGCAGGATGCGCCCCTGCTGCTGCATACGGGTGTGCAACGCGGTTCCGGGGTATGGCGTGAGGATATGGAAAGTTGAGGTCTCGATGCCCTCGGAAATGGCCCACTCCACTGTTCGCTCGAAAACTGTTTCGTCGTCGGCGTCCATGCCGAAGACGAAGCTGCCGTTGACCATAACACCCAGGTCGTGAAGGCGCCGGATGGCCTTGCCGTAGTCGTGGTGCACGTTCTGTATTTTGCGCTGCTCGCGCAGATTGCTGGTATTCGTTGTCTCGAAGCCGACGAACAGGCTGCGCAGCCCGCACGCTGCAGCCTTCTCGACCAGGTCAGGTCGAAGCACGGAGTTGACGGTGCCAGCCGCCTGCCACAGTCGCCCCATGCCGCGCATGCCATCGAAGAGCGCAGACGCGAAATGGACATTGCCGAAGAGATGGTCGTCGAGGAAATAGAGGTGTCGACCCGGCAGTCGGTCGATTTCGGCCAGGGCGGCATCCACGGTTTGCGTGTAGTAGGAGCGGCCACCCTTGAAGAAGGCCTCCTTGTAGCAGAAATCGCAGACGTAAGGGCAACCGCGCGACACGACGATGGAGTTGGGCACGAGATACCGAGACCGCTTGATGAGGTCGCGGCGAATCGGCGGCACACCGTCCAGAGTTCGCGTCCGCGATTCGTAACGCGCAGCGGGCTGACCGGCGCGGTAGTCGCGGAGAAACTGGGGCCAGGTATCCTCACCAGGTCCGAGGAAGATCGTGTCGGCGTGTTCGGCCGCTTCGTCGGGCATTGAGGTGACGTGCAGCCCGCCCAGCACAACGAAAGCGCCACGCCGCATGTAATGGTCGGCAATCCGATACGAGCGGGCGGCGGAGGTGATGTAGACCTGGATCACCACCATGTCCGGCATGTCGTCGAGAAAGAGCTTCTCAACATGTTCGTCGGTAATCGTGATCTCGTCGTCCGAATCGAGGTAGGCGGCGAGAGTGGCCAGTCCCAGAGGCGGAAACAGAGAGTACTTGACAGGCCGGAACAGGGGACTCGTGGCCTCGGTAAGAGCAGGAAGAATCATTTTGACGCGCACGAAGTGAATCTTATAGAGAAGTACTTTCTATTGTAAAGTACATTATTCTAGAAGACGTGAGACAAGTTCGAGTTGGGATGACGAGATAAGCTCGCTAAATGTTCCGCGGCAAGACACTCCGCGATCAGCTGGCAGCGGGGTATTGTGCAGCCCATGCGAAATAACAGTTCCGGCCGGAGACTGTAACAGGAATATGATGGCCCCGATACCTGTCTCGTCTTTGTCAGCAGGCTGCAGAGTATGGAGGATGGCTTTGAAAGAAATTCTAAAGTGGCCGTTGATTGTGGCGGCAATCGTTGTGGTTTTGAGAGTGATCGTGGAACGTGCCGGCGCGCCGGCCGCGGTCAGCAACATGCTCAGTGTCGCAGCATTGACGACCGTGCTTGGTCCGCTTTACTTCGCACTTCAGATTGGGCTGGCAGGTAAGCCGCGTCCTCATCGGATGCTCATCCGACTCATCTTCGTCTATGCGGTATGCGCTCGCGCCATGGTTCTGCCCACGTATTGGGCGGCTCGGATATTTAACTGGACGGAATCTCGTTTTGCCGGGGTGGACGCACCGAATCCTCTGGTCGGTTTCATCGCGCTTCCTCTTATCACCGCAGTCTTCTGGATCGGCGCGTCGATGGTTACCGGCAGCGTAATCGGATTCATCACACTCGCTATCATGCGCTCGCGCATGAAAACAACTTGAATTGGAGGCCAGCGCATTCTTGACGATCTTTACAGTGTCCGTCTCACCTTTTTCCATGGTAAGGAATACGTTGCGGTCGGAATTACTCGCAATCCGTGGACACGAACGGCGTGTCTGCTTTGTCTTAAAGGAGGAGGATCTGTGGTGAAAAAACTTGCTGTAGTCGCAATCTGCCTGGCGTACCTGTGTGGGAACGCGATGGCGCAGGACGCAAAGGGCGTGATCGCCAACGCGCAAAAGGCATTGGGCGATCTGAAATCCATCACCTACTCGGGATCAGCGAAGGATGTCGCCTTCCAGCAGTGCGGATCTAACGCCGTCGACATGATCTGCAGGGGAACCCATGATCCGATGCGGCCGATAAACAACTACGTCCGCGTGATCGATCTGACTGCCCCGACCTCGCGTCACACGGGAACGACGAACAATCCTGCGGGTGGCGGCGCAACGACGCCGATGCCCGGAACGTTCTTCCAACAGGTCACGACCCAACAGGTGGATGTCTCGCAACCCTGGGTCAACTCCCTGGAGTTTTACCTCACGCCCTGGGGTTTTCTGAAAGGCGCTGCTGCGAACAACGCCACCGCGAGCCGCCGCAAGGTCGATGGCAAGAACTACACCGTCCTGACCTGGAGCCCAACGGTCAAGGCGCCCTCCGGCAAGAGCTACGTCATCAATGGCTACGTAAATGAACAGAACATCGTCGATCGGGTCGAGACATGGCTGGGTGAAAACATTATGGGCGACATGCACATCCTCGCCACTTACACCGGCTGGAAAGACTTCGGCGGAGTAATGGCTCCTTCGAAGATCGTGCAGACACGCGGCGGGTGGCCCTTCTTTGAAGTGGACGTGACGGCGGCGAAGGCGAATCCTCCCGATGTCGCAACGCTGGTTCCTCCACCTATACCGGCCGGAGGTCGTGGTGGGGCCGGTGCCGGCGCACCACCTGCTGCAGCACCTCTAACTGTCACTTCGGAAAAGCTCGGCGACGGCCTTTACAGGCTCACCACCGGAAACGGCAGTTACGATTCGGTGATTGTGGAGTTCAAGGACTACATCATGATGCTCGAGGCCGGACAATCCGAGGCGCGTGGTCTCGCTTACATCGCCGAAGCCAAGAAGCTCATCCCGAACAAACCGATCCGTTACGTCATGAACACGCATCCTCACTCCGATCATACTGGAGGGCTGCCGCCGCTGGTGGCCGAAGGCGCAACGATCATCACGCAGAAGAACAATGAGGAATTTCTCGAGAAAGCGCTCAACACTCCAAGAACGCTGCTGAACGACACTCTTGCCAGGAATCCGAAGAAAGCAAAGGTCGAAAGCGTTTCGGAGAAGAAGGTCTACTCGGATGGAACGCGAACAGTTGAGATGTACCACGTCTCTCCGGTTCCTCACTCAAGCGGCTTGATGATCGCGTACATCCCGAAGGAGAAGGTCCTCTTCCAGGGCGACTTCTCGCTCCCTGCTGCGGGGCAACCCGCTAACGATCACGTCAAAGCCCTGGTTCCGATTCTCGAGAAGCTCAATCTGGACTTTGATCGCTATATAAACGTGCACACCTCCGCTACTCCGCAGACCAAGGCGGATCTGTGGAAGGCCGTGGGGAAATAAGAAAATTGAACCGGGGTTGGACAGCATCTTCCAGAGCTAGGCCCGTTGCCGTGACTTTTTCTTTTTGCGTGCGGCAAGTTCCCAGGCGTCGCGCACGTGTATCTCGAGCGCTTCATCACGGATTTGACCCAGTTCGATACCAATCCACCCGTTTGAACCGACGTAAGGCGGTTTGAAGTAGGTTGCCGGGGCGTCTCCGATAAGCGCGGACTGAAGACCCGCTGGCGCCGGCAGCCAGACGGCGAGATGACCGTCCTGATGGTGATTGTCCACGAACATTGTAAAAACGCCTTTGTCCTTCTCGACAAAAAACGTCGGTGCGCCGTGCGATAGTTTTTCCGAAACACTCGGCATCGTGGCACAAATTCGCCGAACCCGCTCCAGTTGCGTTTCGCGTCCCTTCTTGCGTGCGCCCTTTCCCTTCTCACGGATTGTCAGTTGCTCCGCGCGGAACTTCGCGATGCGTTCGATCAGATTCACCGGGACGGGCTCAGAGAGCGGGAACCGGATTGTGCCTTTGCTGAGCTCGTAGCGGGCAAGCTCGTCCTTGAATGCGGCAACGAGGGCGTCGCTGGCGGGATAGAGCGAGTAGTGCTGCTTCCACCCGGCGAAATACAGCATCGGAACACCATTCAGCTTGTACACGGGGATCTGGTACGAGATCACTTCCTCGGCTGCAGGTACGGCCTTGCGAATCGTGGTACGCAGGCGCGTGAGTATGCCCCGCACGTTCCTGGGTTTCGAGGCGATATACTCGTTCACGGACTTGAAGTCTGTCTTGGCCATGGGCCTCTTATGTAGACCGCAGCCAATCTAAAACCGTCTTGGCATTCTTGTCTGGCGGGAAAACCGGATACCACACGTTAGCGATGCGTCCGTCCTTGAGAAACCAGGCCATACGCTTGATAAGCGTCGTCGGCCCGCCGCTGGCTACTGGAAATTCGAACGTCGGGAGGCGCAATCCTGTCGTGAGCTGGAGGCCGGCATCGCTGAGCAGATCAAACGGCACGTGGTTTCGCTCCACGAATTCGCGCTGATAGTCCGTCGTCTGCGTGCTGACTCCGGCGACGGTCAGGCCGAGGGCCCTGAAGTCCGCATACAAATCACGAAAGCCGCAGCTCTGTGGCGTGCAGCCGCGGGCTCCGGGGATGAGATCCCATTCAGGTGCCACCGACTTTCCCCTCTCGCCGGTCCTGGGATAGAAGAAAAGGACGGCAGACGCACGGGCGAGAACGTCAAGCTGTATCAGCTCGCCCGACGTTGCGGGCAGAGCGAGCCTCGGTATGATCGCACCGCGGAGATGATCGGCGGCGCCATCGTCAAGTGGCACCGGCAAGTCTTTCGGCAACTCATAAACGTTATCTGAAGCCATAGGTAGCCCACCCCGGCAAGTCACGAACGATGAGATGATTCTCGACGCCGTCAAGCGGCGGCGTCAAGCAATTGGCCTTTCGCATCTAAGTAATGGACTGGTGGGAGCGTGGGCTGATGCCAGAAGACCGGCGCAGAATCAACCGCAGTCAGTCGAGATCAAACCGTCTCTCTTCGACTGCAAGCGCCTGCCGATCATTAATCTTTATCGCCGCTCCAAGCTGCGGCGACGCTGAACCGCTTCCGTTCAGGCCTGAGCCGTCTCCGTCAAAGTGCCGGCGGCCTCCAGCAAACTTTAACGCCTGTCTCTCTATCGGTCTCGCGAGGCCGGCCAAGCTTCGCCCGGCTCCGGAAAAGTATCTCGGGCGTCTCACGGACGGTCGAGCTTCGTTACTAGAGTGCCGCCTTTGGCCAGTCGTTGATCGACGGCCATTACCGGACTATCGCCGTTCGTCATTCGTTGGAGGAGCTTCGCCGAAAAACTGTCGCTCTTCATCATTTGTGCGGCAACGTTGGTTATTCGAGTGTCGACGTTCAATGTTTAAGGTTCGCTCGAGATAAAAAAAGAGCCGTGAAGCAAGGTTGTGCATTGCTTCATGGCTCTTGAACGGCAACGCTTCATGCGCTGGTGGTGAAGGACGGTGCGGACGGAGTGGACGACGGAGGTTCAGCCATCGCGGCCGGCCGGCGTCTTGCGGCCGAACCGCTTGCCAAAGTCCCCCTGCCGCCGTTCTTAAGGCCGCTTCTACAAATGGAGCTTTGCTGACGGCATAAATGGTGCGTCTGGCACATATGCCTCGCCGCCAACTTGCAGGACAGTATCGTCGATCTGCTTTTGCAATGGATCGACCGCCAGTTGAATTAGCGCGAGCGTCTCAAAAAGCTGCGCGTCCTTGCGCATTTCCTCCAGGAACGAGGCCGGAAGCGTGGCCGAATTCTGCGTTCCTATCTCCAAAGCCTTTTTGACGAACAGCTGAGTCCGGGCGCCGAGCTTCGTTCCAGTTCTCATCGACCTCAAACTGGCGGGCCCGGTCCATCAATAGAACCGCCCCTCGCCTTGATGCCGTTGACCGTTTGGAAGTCGCGCGCGGTATCGAAGTCCCAGATCACCTTGCCCTCGGCGGAATATCCGCGCAAATGTCCGTCCATGGAAGCCGAAAACCCATTGAGATCCCGAATGTTCCTCCCGGCACGTATCGACTTGAAGCAACGCCGGCGGCCGCCGCTCTGCGGACTCAGCAAGTCCGGGAAGCTGACGGTTTCCCTGACATGCGAATCGTCAAGTCCGGGAAGCCGGTGTTTCCAGAAAAATCTGGATTCTGCGGTAAATCCAGCACGCCGGCCCATGTTCGATTCTTCCCTAAGCCATTCATTTCTTTTGCCTCAGCAGTGAAAACTACTTAATTGTGATCTTCTCTACATCCCATTGAGAGCAGGAGCCCTTGTAGAGGATGTTGTCGGACTGGGCGTGCAGCGAGTGGATCAGGCAGCCGCTTTGGCCGCGGCCCAGACTGGTCTGCGCCCAGCCGATTAGTTTTCCGGTGTTCCTATCAAGCTGATAGATTTTGCCAGTTCCGTCGCCGCTGTAAATATACTTCGATGTAACCTGAAGCGACCATGGTGCCCCTATGCCGGTGATGGTCTTATTGAAGTTCAGGTCAGTGTCATACACCTGAATTCGGAAGTTGCCCCGATCGGCGACATAGACGAGACCCTGCTGCGCATCCACCGCGATGCCGTGCACCGTGTTGAACTGATTCGGGCCCGACCCGCGAGTCCCCACGGCCTTTATCCACGTGCCGTCCTTGGCGAGCTTGACGACGCGGGAGTTGTTATAGCCATCCGCCACGAAGATATTGTCCTGCGCATCCCAGGCAACATCTGTTTGCCGATTGAATGTGCCTACGTTTCCAACTGGATAGTGCTCGGTGTCCTTCTCGCCCCGTTCGACGTATTTTTCAAGATAATCAATGGCTTCGGGCTTGCGGCCCAGGACCATCCTGACCATGCCGTTCGGGTCGAACTTGACGATCATATTCGAGCCTTCGTCCACCATCCAGACGTTGTCGTACTTATCGACGCGGACGGCGTGCGCGAAGGAAGCGGCGTAGTTGCCCGGACCCCACAACTTGACGAACTTTAAGTTTTCATCGAACTCGAACAGCTCCGCGGCCGTACCGCCACGCGAGCTGCCGCCGGTACCGGTGCGCGAGTAAACAAACAAGTGGCCTTTCGAATTCCTGGAAACGCCTTCGGTCTCACCAATCGTGTGGCCGGGGATAGTAAGCGGCAGTACTTCCTCCGTGATCTGTAACTTCGGAGTTGCGCCCTCAAGTTCAAGTTGTTGTTTCTGCCTCGCCTGTGCCTCCGGGTTAGCGCCGCGTTGGCCGTGAACCCGCAGCGCCCCTGCGGCGAGCACGACACAAAAGACGAGTAAAGAAAACAGCACTGAAGAATGTTTCATATAGTGAACTCCTTTTGGAAATTAAAACGCTAACCGAAACTGCGACGTTCGGGCCAATTCACGTTACTCCTAAAACGAATACTTCAGCGCTAACTGGATAATGCGAGGGCTCACGGAAGTGCCGGTAATTTGTCCGGGGCTTCCGCCGCTCAGAGATTGATTGGGAAGCGCGAATTGCGGGTGATTGAACGCATTATAAAATTCCGCCCGGAACTGCACCGATTGACCCTCGCGGACACGGGTCGTTTTTGAGAGCGATGTGTCCCAATTATTCTGGCCGGGGCCTAGAAGAATGCCTCCCGGAGCATTGCCGAACAGGGTTCCGGAATTGCCTGCTCCCTGCACGAGCGGTTGAGCGCAAAATACTCCCTGCGCCTTCCCGTTGAAATAACCGGGGCCGCCGGTTAACCCGCTGGTCACCCGCTCCTGGATAGTCCCTTTCGTCGCCAGGTTTTCAACCCACATTCCCGGGCAGAAGTTAGCCGTGGCCGTCAAGCCGCCGCCGCTGCAACCGTTGCCGCCGCAGAAGACGGATCCGCCGGTACCGTCGGTGATGGTTATGGGGTAGCCGTCCTGGATAGTGACCACACCGGACCAGGCCCAACCCTCGGCCAGTTTGCCGACAATACCGCGCGGGTGTCCGAGCGGCAGATTCCAGAGATAGTTCATGACGAAGCGGTGCGGGCGGTAGTTGTTATTCGGCTCGTATTGATGGATCAAATAAGGGTACGCGTTTATGCCATAAGGCGCTGTGATGAAGGCTCGGCTCCAGGTGTAGGAACCCTGGAGCTGCAAGCCGTGCGACAACTGCTTTCGCACCGACGCCTGCAGGCTGTTGAATTTGTATGAGTCATCGTTCGCCAGTCGCACCGATGTTGGAACCAGCCCCAGGTAAGGCACGCGAAGCGGCGCATTCGCCGGCGTGCTGGTGGTTACTCCAGTAATGGCACAACTCACGCAGCCAGGCCCTGCCAGAGGCGCGATGTTGAAATTGACATTCGCGGCTTGTCCCATCTGGCCCGCGCGGGACTGAGACATTTGATGGATGCCGTGCGATCCCACGTAAGCAACTTCAAGCATCCAGCTCGGCAGGAATTCATATTGCGTGTTCAAGGTCCATTCATAGGTGACCGGCACAGTCAAATTCTCCGCGACCGGCTGTTGCGCGATGTTGGAATTCGCTCCTGTCGTCAAGTTCACCCATCTCGGCGTGAAACCGTAGCTACCTGCAGGTCCCGGAATAATCGGCGCGAGTTGCCAGGGATTCGCGAGGCTTGCCGTCGTCAGTCCAGTGGTGACAGGAGAGCCATTGAGGGGCGTGCCGTTATTGCCCGTATTATTCCCAGGGATCATTTCATAAAAGAAACCTCCGCCTCCTCGCAGGACCCAGCGGCTGTTCGCCATCGGCTGCCAGGCAAATCCAATTCGGGGAGCAAAGTCGGTTAAGGGGGCGTGATGCCGAACCACATTGTCGATAGTGTTC
>QHXD01000012.1:906-14558 GCA_003223895.1 Acidobacteriota bacterium | reverse complement strand
AAGGTGCGAAGCCTCCGAAGCGGCGCAGACGGGGTGGTCATTATGGTAAATGATGAGGTTGTAACGTCATCCGGGAATGACCACCCCGTCTGCGCCTTCATAGGAGGCTTCGCAGCATCTTCTTGATGGCGCAGCCTCCCCTCCTCTCCGAGGAGGGGAACACCCTTCCCTGCAATTCATTCACACTTTCTATGAGCGCCGGTCTTTCCTGAAATCAACGAAATACCGGCGGTCACAGACCAGACCTGTCCAAATTAAAAGGTCACCAGTAACCGAAAGCCGCCTCGTCATTGGCGGGCCGCCTGTAGGAATTTTCGAGGGGATACCCTCGTGCATATCCCGAAGGAGGGCTTCATCATGCGGAACGATCGGCCGGTCCGGCGGCCCACTGACGAGCTTCTCCGATTCGCGCAAAATCTCGTCAACCTTCTCGTCAGGCAGGCCGCCCGCGACGTGAATGTCCAAAAGGCGCGGCGCGCCGCCAGTAGGAAAGGTGCCCGACCACACGACAATCCCCATGCCGTCGACGGGAACGTACGGAGACAAGACCTCCGCAACGGCACCCATAACCGATCGGAGATCGCGCTCGACATTGGTAGCTTCCCATGCACGAAGCACCAATGCGTGACGTCGTTCGGAATCGATCATGATGTCTTTCAGATTAACAGATCCCAACATGTATCGCGATTTCGCAAGATCTTGCGAATTTTGAAGACCTCCGACCTTCCTTCCTGCTGCCAAATCAGCGTTAGACCAACAACTTAACCAACACACCGATGTTGGTCTCGCATTCGGCGCTCGTCATGAGCTTGGTTGGGTAATACTCTCTTTATTTGTAGTCAATCTTGGCATTGCGTTCGGCGCCGGCTTGTATGAATCCCGAATCATCGTGCCGCAGTGGCTGAGTTTTTCGACGGATTCCGGATATCGATGGAACGCCGAAGCAGCACGTCGGGCCAACGTGGGTCTCCGATTCTGGGTCTACGTAACAACGGTGCCGCTGACATTGCTCACTTTGGCCATCGTGGCTGCGTGGTGGACTCCGAATGAGGTTCGCAACTGGTGGCTCGCCGCCGGAGCCGCTGTCCTCGTAGATAGAGTTATGACATTCGCGTACTTCATTCCAACGATGCTCACTCTCATGAACAACCAGACAATCTCGGGGTCGGAAGCGGTGGCTAAGGCAACACAATGGATCAATCTGGTCGCGCGCTATCCCGTTTTGACACTCATTCATATCCTTCCGGCGCTGTTCTTTCTCGTGCTAGGACCGCTACAGTTCAGCCAGGGGTTCCGTGATCGACATCTCCAGTGGCACCGCCGGAACGGACGTGTTCTCCTGGTGTCCGGCACGGTCGTTGGCGTTTCGGCGCTCGTCATGAGCTTCGGAATGCCGTCGATCGGTGGAGTCAATCAGGCGGCGGCAACGACACTATTTGCACTGTTCTTCTTGTTCGCGTTGGCAAAAGCGTTCCGTCATATCCGACGGCGGGAAATCCGGCTCCATCGGGAGTGGATGATTCGTGCGTTCTCAATCGGTTTAGCCGTGGCTACCATCCGGCCGATCGTCGGCATCTTTTTCGCCACAAGCCCCTTTACCGGACTGACGCCCTATGAGTTTTTCGGGACCGCTTTTTGGATTGGTTTCGTGCTGCACCTCACCGCGGCGGAAGTGTGGATTCAGTCGACTCGACCGCTCTTGCCATCGCCCAAAAGTTCGGACCGCCATCAGGAATCCGTCCGGCACCTGTGATCCGAAAGCCATAGTCTTTGTAGAACGCGAGTGTTTTCTCACTGAAGGTTTCCAGATAACAGGGCGAGCCGGTCGAGTCTGCTCGCGACAATACCGGTTCGATAAGGGCTTCACCGATTACCGTTTCCGGCCGTAATGTTTCCACGCCGAGAAACATGAGATACCAATGCGGGCTCGGCGCCAGCCGTTTTCGAACTTCTTCGACACTCGCACCCAGTTTCATGTAACGCGTTGTGAACTCCCGTTCCTGGTTGAAAGGAAACGCCATCAGTCCCATCCGCACCATTCGGCGAAAGGGCAGGTCGTATTCCGGGCGGATCCAGACTGCGACACCATCGGCATTTTCCATCGTATGGATCTCGCCAAAGAGCTGGCCGGCACGAATCGCGGAGAGGAAAATCGAGGGCGACACAATGCGCCGCGTGTTCTCGTCCGGGACCATGTACACGAGATTTGGTTCGCTGTGAAAAGCGCGGCTCAACACAGTTGCAAGCGAGTCGAGTTTCGGAGCCTCCAGCGGTGCCAGGGGGCTTAATTGCTGTGGGTTCTCAAGTCTTTGCAGGTTCATGATCGCCTTTACTACCGCTCATAGAACGGTGGAGGTTCGATGCCCAGGGCACGCAGGTAAACGTACCCCTGGCCGCGATGATGGATCTCGTTATCGATAACGTAAAGCAACAGGTCGTAGACGCGTCCCGGATATTTCCCGAAAGCCGTCATCGTCTCCTGGAAGCGCTCCGCCGGGATCTGCGGCCAAAGGCCGTTGATTTTCTCGGTGCTTTCGTCCCAAAGCCGCAGAATCTCTTGCTTTGGACGCGCGTCGCGACTAATCGATTGATCCCAATTTCCGGTGACGATTCCCCGGACCATCGGCTCCGCCATGCTGATCAACTCCAGAGCCATGGCGCCGAACGGCCGCATCGAACCGACAGAGAAGCTAAAGAGCCGGTCTTCAGGAAAGGCCTCGATCACGCGCCGACTCAATCGGCGATGTCCCTGCCAATGCTCCAACAGGGCTTCGGCTGGAATGACAAAAGGCGAGTGAACGTTTTCCACAGGCATAGCACCTCACAACGAAATCATGGTTTATAGATAGTCGGCGTTCTTGAACGACTAGCAAACAAGCGTAGCGGATCATATATGACAGCTTGTGTCATAATTGCGGCGGCATCATTTATTTATTATGAGAGCAGATCGGCTGCTATCCGCTCTGTTGTTGCTCCAGGCGCACGGCAGGCTCACCAGTCGCGAGCTGGCGAAGCGGCTGGAGGTGTCGGAACGTACGATGCATCGCGACATGGAAGCCCTGAGCGCATCGGGCGTGCCCGTGTTCGCGATGCGCGGCTCGCAAGGGGGCTGGCAGTTGGACGAAGGCTGGCGTACGCAAGTGCCCGGGCTCGATGAAGCGGAACTGCGCGCGTTCCTGATGGCCCAGCCACAGGTAGTGGGCGACGAACGGCTCGTGCGTGCGGCCGAACGCGCACTGGCCAAGCTGACGGCTGCGCTGCCGGTGTCGCTTCGGGAAAAGGCCGCTTCGATTCGGCAGCGGTTGCACGTTGACACTACCCGCTGGTATGGCACGATCGAAGACCTTTCAAGGCTGCCGGTCGTTCAGGATGCTGTCTCACGCGATCGCAAGCTGAAGATCATTTACAGACGAGACGGGCACGAGGTTGCAGAACGGATTGTCGATCCGTTGGGCCTCGTAGCCAAAGGCAGCGTCTGGTATCTCGTCGCTCATACACCTCGGGGGTTCCGAACCTACCGGGTGTCGCGGATCGAAGAAGCGACACTTCTCGATCAGCCGTGCGAACGACCGCCAGACTTCGATCTCCCCGCCTACTGGAAATCGTCCACGGCACAATTCCGCGCGCGGCCACGGTACAACGCACTATTGCGATTGGAGCCACGCATCGCCGAGACGATGAAAACGTGGGGGTGTTTTTCCAACGTTGAGACCGGCCAAGACTCGGACGCTGAAGGATGGATTACCGTGCGAGCTCAGTTCGACGATGAAGACCATGCCTGTTTCATCGTCCTGGGCCTCGGTCCACGCGCCGATGTGCTCGAGCCGGAAGCGCTGCGAGAGCGTGTGGCTGCGGATATCGGTCGAATCGTGGACCGCCTTGCCCAACGTCTCTGACCCATTGCTTTCAGTCCAGGCTGCCGAATACGAACTCGGCTTCCAAATCCGAAAACGGACTGATCCAGCCGTTCGATCGAAATCATCGACGCCGTCCGGTCCGGCCACCTTTCAAGATCCACGAGGACCGGCCAGACCATATCCGTCAGCCTATCGATATCCACTGACATTTCGATTCTCACGTCGCGGCTCCTTCTATGTTGATCCCTATTCAGGCGGCCCGCATGGAGTCGGCGCTGTGAATTCGGGAACGTGTTCGCGAATTCACTAAACGTTCGGGCCGAGAAACGACATGATTCGAGCCTCGTATTTCGTGTACCGCACGCCTAGTCGCATCCACGATAAGTACAAGTCCAGCCAGTAACAAGATCGCAAGAAAGGTAACAAGCGCAATCAATTCGTATGTCATCGGCACCTCGTGTCAAGCTGCGTTCGTTTGCAACGCGCGTTCCAAACTTGTGGGCGATGATGAGGGCCGGCGCTGAGCTCGGGCTCAAGGCCTCTTGCTCAAATAAGATCACGATGGGTTTAACACGTAGCCGTGGGCTTTATGCCCGCGTTCAAATACCGACAGGAAGATTCTTTAATTGTGTTTGAACGCGGGCATAAAGCCCACGGCTACGTGCAGACCGCCGATGGTTTCCTTTTGGACAAGTATTCGCGAAACGTTTCGCGAAATCACGAACGCTCGCGAATGGTGGGTCGTCCTTCCGAGTCCTTCTCTAACGAATTCAATAGCTTTGCCACTGGCAGACCACTTGCACCACAAGGGACCCATTAAGGAGGAGAGAGCTTGATGCTGAAACGAATGATCCTGATGTTGATCGTGACTGCAGCGTTTATCGCGGCACTGGGTCTGGTGAAGTTCCGGCAAATTCAGGAGGCCATGGGGCAGGCTGCAGCCTTTCAGCCGCCTCCCGAAGCTGTCACGACTGTCGTGGCACCGATGGAGAGATGGCCGGCGACCCTGAGCGCCATTGGGACAATAGCTCCCGTTCAGGGCGTTACCGTAAGCGCCGACCTGCCGGGCATCATCGATCGCATCGCGTTTGAATCCGGAGGGTCGTTTCATGAGGGCGACGTGCTCGTCCAACTCGACACACGGCAAGAGCAAGCCCAACTCGCCGCGGTCGAGGCCGAGCGCGATCTTGCCCGTCTCAACTTCGAGCGTCTCGAGGGCCTGGTAAAGGACGGCGCGATTTCCCGAGCGGACTACGACCGGGCCGCGGCTGAGCAGAAGCAGACGGAGGCAAAGGTTGGAGAGATCCGCGCGACGATCGCGCGCAAGACGATCCGGGCGCCGTTTTCGGGAATCCTGGGGATCCGCCAGGTCAACCTGGGACAGTACCTTTCGGCTGGTGACGCAGTTGTTCCCTTGCAATCGCTGGATCCGATTTATGTGAATTTCAGCGTGCCGCAGCAGGACGCGGGCCAGGTGCATACCGGCCACAACGTTCGCGTCACAACCGGCGATGTGTCGAGTGTCCAGTTCGCGGGACGCATCACGGCCATCAACTCGATCGTGGACGAAGCGACCCGAAACATTCAGCTTCAGGCCACGCTGACCAACCCGAAGGGCGCGTTGCGACCGGGTATGTTCGTTCAGGCGGAGGTTCTCCTGGGCGCGAGCCGTCCGGTTGTAACTCTGCCGGCTTCTGCCATCAGCTATGCGCCATATGGCGATTCGGTATTCGTCGTCACGGACCTCAAGGACCAGAACGGCCAGACCTATCGCGGCGTGCGTCAGCAGTTCGTCAAGCTCGGGGCGTCGCGTGGCGATCAGATCGCAGTTCTCTCGGGCGTTAAGGCTGGCGAAGAGATCGTCAGCTCCGGTGTGTTCAAGCTTCGCAACGGTGCGTCGGTTCTCGTAAACAACAAAGTTCAGCCTGCCAACAAGCGCACTCCCAAGCCAGAGGACAGTTAAAATGAGACTCACCGATCTCTTCGTAAAACGGCCGGTCCTTGCGATCGTCGTCAACCTGGTCATCCTCATTGCCGGTCTGCAATCGATCCGCGCGCTCAGCGTCCGGCAATATCCGCGCAGCGACATTGCAGTCGTTCGGGTGTCAACGGTCTACGTGGGTGCAAACGCAGACCTCGTGCGTGGTTTCATTACGACACCTCTCGAGCGCGTCATAGCCAGTGCCGATGGCATCGATTACATGGAATCGTCGAGTGCGCAGGGGCTCAGCACGATTACCGTGCATCTGAAGCTCAACTACGACACCAACGCAGCCCTCACACAGATTCAAGCGAAGGTGGCGCAGGTTCGCAACGATCTTCCCCCGGAGGCCGAGGCGCCGATCATCGAACTGGAAACCGCTGACACTCAGTTCGCGTCGGTGTACCTGAGCTTTTCGTCGGCCGATCTCGATCAAAATCAGATTACGGACTACCTGACGCGTGTGGTGCAGCCGAAGCTGAGCGCCATCAGCGGCGTTCAGCGGGCCGACATCCTCGGTAAACGCACGTTCGCCATGCGGATCTGGCTCAAGCCGGACAAGATGGCGGCGCTCGGTATCTCACCCTCCACGCTGCGAGACGCGTTGGCGCGCAACAACTACCTGTCGGCGCTCGGGCGGACGAAAGGCTCCATGGTGTCCGTGAACCTGATCGCCAACACCGATTTGCGCACGCCGGAAGAGTTTCGGCAACTCGTCGTCAAGGAGAAGGGCGGCGTCATCGTCCGGCTCGGCGAGATAGCCGACGTCGTCCTCGGCGCCGAAGATTACGAGCAGGACGTCCGCTTCAACGGGGAGACCGCGACGTTTATGGGCGTCTGGGTCCTGCCCACCGCTAACTCGCTCGATGTGATCCGCAGAGTGCGCGAAGCTCTGCCGGAAATAAAGGCCTCGGTGCCGGCGGGGATGAACGTTGGTGTTCCATACGACTCGACGGAGTATATCCAGGACGCCATCAACGAAGTTCTCAGGACTCTCACCGAAACGCTTCTCATCGTCATCGTGGTCATCTACCTCTTCCTGGGTTCTGTGCGGGCCGTAATCATCCCGATAGTCGCCATACCGATCTCGCTGATTGGCGCCGTTTTCCTGATGCTGGTGGCAGGCTTCACCATCAACCTGCTGACGCTGCTCGCGATCGTGCTCTCGGTCGGCCTGGTCGTCGACGACGCGATCGTGATGGTCGAGAATGTCGAACGGCACCTCCACAGCGGCAAGACGCGCCTTCGCGCAGCGATCGATGCGGCGCGCGAACTCGTTGGGCCAATCATTGCCATGACGATCACGCTGGCCGCGGTATACGCACCCGTCGGCCTTCAGGGCGGACTGACGGGCACGCTTTTTCGGGAGTTCGCGTTCACGCTGGCGGGCGCGGTGATCGTGTCCGGCGTCGTTGCCCTGACGCTTTCTCCGATGATGGGCTCGAAGCTCCTGCGCGAGGGCGGCACCGAGCGCGGCTTTGCCGGCTGGATCAACCGCCGGTTTGAGGGTGTGCGCCGCATCTATACTCGAGTGTTGGCCGGCACGCTTCAGTACAGACCCGTGATTCTGGTCCTCTGGCTTATTGTCGCGGCGCTGACGGTGCCGTTCTACATGTTCTCTCAGCGTGAACTGGCGCCCGCCGAAGATCAGGGTGTCGTATTCTCCTACATCCAGACGTCTGCGAACTCCACCCTCGATCAAACGAATCTCTTCACGGGCCAGGTCCTCGATGTTTATCGATCATTCCCGGAAACGGCCAGTATCTTTCAGCTCACGAGCCCGACGGGCGGCTTTGGCGGCATGGTGACCAAACCGTGGAGTGAGCGGAAGAAGACAACACAAGACCTTCTGGTCCAATCCCTCGGACCGTTGTCGAAGATCCCAGGCATCCGCGCAATCCCGCGGACGCCGCCACCTCTGGCAGGTGGCGGAGACTTCCCCGTTGATTTCGTGGTTTCCTCGCCGGGAGAGCCGCAGCAGCTCTTCGAGCTCGCGGGCAAGCTCGTGCAGAAGGCGTTTTCGAGCGGTCAATTCATCTTCGCCGATGCGGACCTGAAGTTCGACCAGCCGCAGGCCGAAGTTGTCTTCGACCGAGACAAGCTCCGCTCTCAGGGCGTGGATTTGAGCCGAGCCGGCCAGGATCTTTCAACGCTGGTGGGCGGAGACTATGTCAACAGATTCAGTATCCAGGGCCGGAGTTACAAAGTCATTCCGCAGGTCAAACGCACGGAGCGGTTAACGCCGGATCAGCTTTCGCAGATGTACATCACGGGATCCGATAACCGGCTCGTTCCGTTGTCGACATTCGCCACCCTGCAGACCAGCGCCCAGCCCCGGGAGCTGAAGAAGTTTCAGCAGCTCAATGCCGTGCGAATCCAGGGCGTGATCCCGCCGGCGGTTCCGCTCGACCAGGCGCTGAGCGTCCTCGAGAACGAGGCCAGGACGATCCTGCCTCAGGGCTTCACGATCGATTACGCCGGCGAATCGCGCCAGCTTCGGGTGGAGGGCAGCAAGTTCCTCGGCACCTTCCTCCTCTCGGCGATTCTGATCTATCTGGTGCTTGCAGCCCAGTTCGAGAGCTTCCGCGATCCATTCATCATTCTCGCGGGCTCCGTGCCGCTGGCGATTTCGGGGGCGCTTCTGTTTTCTTTTCTGGGATTGACGACGCTCAACATTTACAGCCAGGTGGGACTGATCACACTGGTCGGCCTGGTGTCCAAGAACGGCATCCTGATTGTGCAGTTTGCCAACCACCTTCAGGAAACAGGTACGGACAAACTCAACGCGATCATCGAGGCGGCCGGCACCAGGTTGCGCCCCATCCTCATGACGACTGCAGCGACGGTAGTGGGACATTTCCCCCTCGTTCTGGCAACCGGTCCGGGAGCAGGCGCGCGAAACAGTATCGGCATCATGCTGGTGAGCGGCATGATCGTCGGCACGCTCTTCACTCTGCTGGTGGTGCCGTCGATCTACATGCTGGTCGCGCGGACGCGCGAAGTCGTCGTTTCAGAGGAAGCGATCGATGCGGAGATGGTACAGGTATGAAGATACGATGGATAGCGATCACTCTCGTAGCCGGCCTCCTGATCTCCTGCCGGCCGGCTGGGCCGAATTACAAGAGACCCAATATTAAACCACCCGCGGTTTTTCGCGGCGCCCTCGAAACAACGCCGCCAATCGACGCCGCTTCACTGGCGGATCTGAAGTGGTTCGAGCTTTTCAAAGATGAAGAGTTGCAACGACTGATCAAGAGCGCGCTCGAGGGAAATTACGACCTGCGCGAGGCCGTGGTACGAGTCGAAGCGGCGCGCGCCAGTCTGGGGATCACACGAGCGGACCAGTATCCGACAATTACGGCCAGCACTGACATCACGACGCTTCGTAACTCCCGGAGCGGTACGTTTCCGTTGCCTTCCGGTTTCGAGCAACGAAGGACATTTGGCAGCGTGGCGCTCAATTTCCTCTCGTTCGAAGCGGATATCTGGGGCAGGTTGCGGAGCGCTACCGAAGCTTCACGGGCGAACTTACTCGCCACCGAGGAGACCCGCAAAGCTGTGGTCATGACACTCGTGAGCGACGTCGCAGCGGCATATTTCAACCTCCTCGAACTGGACATGGAATTGGATATTGCCAGGCGCACGCTATCGACTCGCGAGGATTCGCTGCAGCTGATCAGAAACCGGGAAAGGAGCGGTCTCTCAACGCTTCTGGAGGTTCGGCAGGGCGAGCAACTCGTCCACACCGCTGAGCAAGCCATCCCGAGTATCGAACAACTGATCGAGCAGACAGAGAACCGGATCAGCCTTTTGCTCGGCGAGAGTCCACGGTCCGTTACGCGAGGCCGTCTGTTAACGGAGCAGGAGCAGCCATCCTCTGTTCCTTCGGGATTGCCCTCAGCACTACTGGAGCGTCGTCCGGACATTCGTGCGGCTGAGCAGAGTCTCATTGCAGCAAACGCCAGCATTGGTGTCGCCAAGGCAGCCCACGTTCCACGGATCAGCCTGACGGGCTTGCTTGGCTCTCAAAGCGGCCAACTCTCCAGCCTGTTCACCGGGCCGACCGGCGTATGGCAGTTCGTTCCCCAGGTCAGCCAACCCATCTTTAACGGCGGCCGCATCCGCTCGAATGTGGAATTGGCCACGGCACAGCAACAGCTTGGGCTGGTTCAGTACGAACGGGTGATTCAAACGGCTTTTCGGGAAGTGTCGGATTCGCTGGTTCAGTATCAGAAGGTAAGGGAGATTCGGGGGAAACAGGAACTGCTGGTGACCACACTCCAGGACCGGTCGCGTCTGTCTTATATAAGGTACCGTGGCGGAGTCGACACGCTGCTGAACGCCCTGGACGCGGATCGCGATCTGTTCGACGCAGAACTGGGACTTGCCCAGACCCGACGGAACGAACTGCTCGCAATGGTTCAGCTTTACCGGGCGCTGGGTGGCGGCTGGCAGCAGTGATCGTGTTCGCGAGAAACTTAACCGGATTTCGGTCGAAATTCGAGCGGCGGCGCTTCCAATCTTGGCCCGCGGTACGCGGACACATCACAGAAGCGCCGGTGCTGCGCCCAGTCTTCCCGGGCTTGTTGGATCTCCTGATTTGTTCGAGCCACAAAGTTCCACCACATGACGATGGATTCACCGAAAGGCGCACCACCAACGACCATTACTCGGGCACCGCCTCGGCTGGTGAGGGAGAGTTCGTCGCGATCGACACCAAGGTAGTAAAGCGTGTCTGGATCTAACGATTGACCTTCCAAATCGGCCTGGCCTGCAACGACTACCATTCCATGTTCAAAGCTTCGATCGAGTGGGACGTGGACCTTCTCGGACTTGTTCACAACAAGCTCGAACGCGATCAGAGTAGAAAATGCTTTTGCGGGCGAGTGGACACCGTCTACTTGCCCCATGATGACGGTAACGCGTCCACCCGGAATCTCGTTAGCGAGGATGTCCGTGTGGTGCGCAAACAACGGCGTCGTTCGCCGGTGAGTTTCCGGCAACGCGATCCAGAGCTGGACGCCGTGCAATTTTGTGGAATGCTCGAGTGGCGTCTCTTCGGCGTGTGCGATGCCGGCTCCGGCGGTCATCAGGTTGAGTTCGCCGGGATGCAGAAGGGCCTCCGAACCCAGGCTGTCTCTGTGCAGCACCTCCCCTTCAAACAGCCAGGATACGGTTTGAAGGCCGATGTGCGGATGTGGCGCTACGTCCATCGGCTTCCCGTCAATGAATTCGATGGGCCCAAAGTGGTCGAAAAAACACCACGGACCGATCGTTCGGCGTTGCCGGACAGGCAACGCCCGTCGCACGCTGAGAACGCCAACTTCAGCTTTGCGGGAAGGAAATGCTTCAATTGCAGGTCCTGCTGACGAAGGAGGAATCGATACGCTCACGTCAGGGGAAGGAATCAGATTACTCATCTGTTATCCTCTACCATGGTTACAAGGTTTGAGACATGAAGAAAATTCTTTTGCAAACCACGATACAGTACGCGCGAGATGACTGGTCTATCGAGAGGTTTTCAATCCTGGCAAATCTTCTTTCGAAAATCGAAGATGAAACGGGAACGAGGTTGTTCGGGATAACAGCTCGCGACCGCGAGAATCTTGCGTCTGGCGACGATCGAATCCTTTCAAAGCTCGACGAGACCGACTTCGATCAGCTTTGGCTGTTCGGTGTAGACGTCGGAGGGGGCCTTGGCGCGCGGGATTGCGCGGCGATCGGCCGATTCCGTGAGCGTGGCGGCGCCATCGTTACTTCGCGCGAGCAATCTCCGTCCCGCCTGCCGAAAAACAACATGCGCGGGTCATCGCGACCGGAACGAGTTTGACGACGGGAAAGCATTTCAATATCGCGATTTCGTTTGAGCGCAACGGTGGAGGTCGAGCAGTCGTGGACTCGAGCTTCCACCATTTCCTCGACTACAACTTCGACCCGCGGATGGGATGTCCTTCGTTCCGTGTGGCTATGGTATGCTGCAAAGCGGGCAAGCTGCGGCGGATGCAGGGATGTATGCCCAAAACATCGCCCAATGGCTTGCGGAATGACACGAATACATTCCTTTACGAAACTGTAATGACCTGCTAGTCTGACAATCCTTCACCTAGCCAGGAGACCAACCTTGAAGTGGAAAGTTCTATTTTTGTGCCCCACTAATGGCCTGCACAGTCTGATCGCCGAGGCATTGCTTCGCCGTACTGATCCCGAACATTTCGAAGCCATGAGTGCAGGCACATCATGATTTCGCTCGGTGAGCGTTCCACATCTCAAGGCCGCGACTCTGGAAGCGCAGAACTGATTCACTGGAAATTCGATGACCTGGTCGCAATATCGGACGATCCGGAAAAACAATTACGGGCGTTTCGAATGGTTCGCGATCAGATCGCTCAGCGGTTCAACCTGTTCGTTCTTGTTCTCGCCGGCCTGCCGCCCTCGGAGCTCCTTTATCTACAGCTCAGGCCGCCAGGTAAATCTCGATGAAGATTCACGTTGAATGCCACTCCGGCCATAAAGTAAATGAGCGACCCATCAAGTTCTGGATTGGCGAACGCGTTGTTTTTGTCGAATCGATCGAAGACCAGTGGCACGGAACAAACGCGCTGTATTTCCGCATTCGTGCTGATGACGGCAACATCTACGTTCTCGGCTACGACGAAGCGGACGATATATGGACGGTGAAATCGCTCCACTCGCACGACCTCTCATAGCGTTGGATCAGTTCATTGATCGGCGCCGTACTGCCACTGTTATTCGCGTTGCTTTACTCGGGGTTAATCCTCACTCACTGGAAAGGAACAGAGGGGTGGATTCGCTACTCTCGCGGCTGTTCAGACGCTATTTTCCAATCAATGGCTGATGCTGGCAGGATGGGTTCATTACCTCGCCTTTGACCTGTTCGTTGGGAACTGGCAGGTCCGCGATGCGCAGGCCCACGGCATCCCGCACTGGGCAATCGCGCCCAGTTTAATTCTGACCTTTCTATTCGGTCCTGCCGGCCTTCTCCTTTATTTTGCGGTCCGAACGTTGAAGTCCCGAAAATCGGGGACAGTGAGCAATTCCGAAGTTTTGAGAGGCTAATTGCTCACTGTCCCCGAATTCCAGTCGTATGACACCGCCGTCTAAGCAGAAGCAGGCCGATGCGCCCGGAGGAAGGAACGTATCTGGCGCACCGCCAGGGGAATCCGCTCCTTGGGCTCCTTCCACGGGAACATGCTCACTTCGGCCTTCGGCGCGAGCATCGCGGCCTCCATGGCGACGGCGTACGGATGCGCCGGGATATCATCCGGCAGGATCAGTACGGGCGTCTGGCAATTGCGCACGAAATCGCGTGTCACGGTAAAGACGAAGTCCGGGTTGGTGCGGTACATCCTGGTCAGAAATTTGTCGACCATCTCCATCGTGATGTTCGGCCGGCGCTTGACGAGTTCGGGGCCCCAGCCCTTGATGTTGTTCTCGTAGAACAGGTCGCGCATCTCCGGACGCGATCCGCTGGGCTGCGCCAGCACGGCTGCGACAACACGATCCGGTGCTCGCCGCAAGAGGTTCCAGATGAAGGGCCCGCCAACGCAGAAGCCCATCACCATGAACTTCTGGATGCGCAGATGATCCATCAGACCGAGATGGTCATCGGTATATGAATCCCACGGCCGGTCGATCTCGAGTGGGCCCGTGGACTGGCCGTCAATGGCGTTGCGTAAGTCTGAAGCGATGCAGCGGTACTCTCCCTTGAACTCATCGATCGGGTCGAAGGGCGAGGTGCGGATCAAGCCGGCGATCGTCGACGCGTTCAATCCTCCGCCGGCGATGAGCAACAA
>QHXD01000012.1:0-883 GCA_003223895.1 Acidobacteriota bacterium | reverse complement strand
CGCCGCGCTGCGGCCATCGCCGTCGCCGCAGCGCCCGTTACCAGTATGTTGCGTCTGATCGGATCCATACTCTCTCTCTCCTCGCCGACCGGGCGTGCACTCGCCGCCACCGGTCCGACGGTGCGCTCGAAATCGGCATTCGAACTGGGATTACCATGGATTGGCACATGCTGGGCGACATCGAGCTTCAGCCGCTTGATGTTGTTGTACAGCGCTACTGAGTTCGGGCTGACATTGGCAGCCGGCGTCCCCGCCGCAGGCGGCCCCATGTCGGCGTTGATGAGAATCTTCGACTTCGGCAGATACACGATCGCCATGTCGCCTGCGTGATTGAAGCCGTCGACATGGTAGCTGATGATCGATTGATCGCCGTCGCTGATCGCATGCCGCTCCCTATAGGTCTCGAGCCTCCCAGGTCCGGGACCCGTCGTCGCAAATGGGAATTGCGACAGCCGGTCCGGGCTCAGAGAACGCGGCTGCGGCACAAGCACGACCCTTTCGTAGAAGTCCTTGTTCAGCTCATTCGTGACAACGGTGGCGCCTTCCGCGTAAGCTGCCCGGAGGCCGCCGGAATGATCCCAGTGATGGTGCGTGTTAACGACGTACCGAATCTGCTTGGCCGGAATGAGCCGTCTGGTTTCGGCGATCACCGCGTTGCTGCGCGCGTCGTCCAACGGCGCTTCGATGATGGCTGCGAAGTCCTTGAACTCGACCGCGACGCTGTTATGCGAGCCGCCGGCGATCAGCCACACACCGTCCGCGAGCTTTGTGGTCTGAATATTGACCCTCGGTGCCGCCGCGGTGCGCACTGCGTCAGGGACGGTTAAGGAAGCAATCTCGACGTTGGCTTTCACCTCGCTGGCCTGGACGTCCATGTAATTCA
>QHXD01000011.1 GCA_003223895.1 Acidobacteriota bacterium | reverse complement strand
TTTCGGATATCACTGCTGTTGGACGAACGCTCAGACGAAGATCAGTGTCAAAGGAGGAAGCAATGATGGCGCGCAGCGCTAGTTTGTGCCTCTCGCTTGTCCTCGCGGTGCCACTTGTGGCGCAGGCGCAGGACGCGAACCGTCCGGTGACTTTCAGTAAAGATGTGGCGCCCATTTTCCAGAGGGCCTGCCAGACATGTCATCACGCGGGCACGTCTGCGCCAATGTCGCTGGTGACGTATCAGGAAGCGCGGCCGTGGGCACGGGCTGTCAAACAGCGCGTCGTGCTTCGCGACATGCCGCCATGGCACCTCGATAAAACAGCAGGCATTCGCAAGTACAAAAACGATCGCTCCTTGAGCGACCCGGAGATCTCGACCATTGCGCGCTGGGTGGATGCCGGGGCCCCGGAAGGCAATCCTGCAGACATGCCGCCGCCTCTGAACTTCTCCAGGGAGAGCGAATGGTTCATCGGTGAACCGGACCTGCTGGTGACGACAAACCAGGACTTTGTCATGTATCCCAACGGGCCCGATTGGTGGATCGATCAATTCGGCGAAGTGAAACTGGATGAAGACCGGTGGATCAAGGCAATGGAAATCAAGCCGAGCAACCCGAAGATCGTCCACCACGCCGTCGTATACGCGATCGAGCCCGATGCGCCCGACGGGACGCCGGTGAGCGGCGTGATGCTTCACGAGTACGCGGTCGGGAAATACGGCGATATCTTCAGTGAAAATACCGGGCGCTTGCTGAAGAAGGGCACCCGGCTGCGATATGACATGCACTACTTCGCCATGGGCTCGGAGCAGCATAACCGCACGACCATTGCATTCAAGTTTTATCCGAAGGGCGTGGTTCCGAAGTATCAGGTGCGGTCCGTTCCGATTCGAAATATTCCCAACGACGACCTCGAGATTCCACCCAATTCCGTGGTTCGCACCGACGGCTACTACCGCTTGACCCGCAACGCGCGGATCGATGCGTTCCAGCCCCATATGCACATGCGAGGGCGCGCGATGACGCTGGAAGCAATCAACCTGGACAACACCACCACGGTTCTGAGCTCGGTGGACCGTTTTAATTTCAACTGGCACATCAACTACATCTATGCGGACGACGTCACGCCTCTGTTGCCTGCGGGTACCGTCCTGCACATGATCGGCATCCACGACAACACCGCTGCAAATCCCCGGAATCCTGATCCTTCGGTGTGGGCCGGCTTTGGGGAACGCAGCGTGGACGACATGCTCCAGGTATGGCTGAACATCGTTTACCTGGATGACGCCGAGTTCAAGCACGCTGTGGAAGAACGAAAGGCAAAGCAGGCGGCGGCGAAATGAGGATCTCGCAGGGAATGCATCACGCATCGGGAAAAGCTTATTCCCCTCCTGGAACAGGAGGGGTGGACGCGCCATATAAAGAAAAGACGCGTAGCCACCTTACTCGGCGCGGACGGGGTGGTCAGTTCTGGAGAGTGTTTCGAAAATGACCACCCCGTCTGCGCCATTTCGGTGGCTTCGCGTCTTTTTCTTGATGGCGCAGCCACTCCTCCTGTTCCAGGAGGGGAATACCCTCGCTTTAACCTGGTTCATCGTAGTCTTTCTTGCGCCGGCCGCGGCGGCTCAGGCGCCCATCACGAATCCAGTTGCAGGTGATCGTGATGCGATCCGCGCAGGAAGCGGGGTATACGCGATGCGTTGCGCTTCCTGCCACGGGATGGACGCAAAAGGCACCCCAGCCGGATCCGATCTGTCCGCGCTCTGGACCGCAGGAGGCAAGGACCAGACGCTCTTTCCGAGTATTCGCCGCGGCTTTCCGAACACGCTCAAGCCTCACAGCTTTGGGCCCGACAAGGACATCTGGGCAATCCTCGCATATCTGCGCACACTCGACTCCGGGACCTCTACTATCGAGAATCGCAGTGTATGTCACCAGGTCAACGGCAGCGGAGGCCGTCTCGGTCCCGACTTGTCGCAGCCAGTATCCCGGCGGTCGCGTCCCGTGCTCGCACATAAGATCCGTCACGCCAGTTCGTACATCATGAGCGTCAATGCGGGCGGCTTTGTCATCGAGAGCTATCAACCGGTGACGCTCGTTACGCGAGCAGGCCAGCGTATCCGCGGAGTGAAGAAGAACGAAGACGCCTTCTCGGTTCAGATCATGGATACGCAGGAACGGCTTCAAGGCTACCCGAAGGTCAACCTGCGGGAGCTCGTCAATGAAGAAACATCGCTGATGCCGGACTTCGGTCCGGACCGGCTGTCGGATCGCGATCTCGATGATCTGCTGGCCTATCTCGGGAGCCTGTGATGAACAAAAAAAGGAAGCCAGAAGCCAGGGAAGCCAGAAGCCAGAATGGAAAACAAACTTTGTTCGGCTATTCTGGCTTCTGGCTTCCCTGGCTTCTGGCTTCCTTTCTTGTAGTGGCTCCCTCTTTCATGGGACAGATAACGATCCAGGATTTGCGCACCGGCTTACGCGACCCCTCACGCTGGTTGATGTATTCCGGCGATTACACGAGCCAGCGCCACAGTCCGCTGACGCAGATTACGCCTGCCAACGTCAACCGCCTGACCCCGCAGTGGACCTTCCAAACCGACCTGTCGCAATTCATGACGACCGGACGATCCGGTGGATTTCAAAGCGTGCCGCTGGTTCTCGATGGCGTTCTGTACTTTCCCGGCACGCATAATGTCGTATGGGCCATTGATGCACGCAGCGGCAGGCAGATCTGGCAGTATCGCCGCAACATGCCCCCCGACGTTCCGACCACGACTACGCGCGGCGTCACGCGAGGTCTGAGCATGCTCGGGAATTTACTATTCCTGGGCACGCTGGACGCGCACATCATTGCGCTCGACAGCAAGACAGGCCGCGTCGTCTGGGATACCGTCATCGAGGATTACCACAAGTATTACAGCGTCACATCGGCGCCGCTCGTGATTGGCGAGAACAAGGTGGTGGTCGGCATTGGAGGCGGCGACAGGGCGCCTGCTCGTTTCTTTCTGGATGCCTACGACACGCAGACCGGCAAGCGCCTCTGGAGGTTCTACACGGTTCCGAACGCGGGCGAACCGGGGAGTGAAACCTGGCCGAATGCCGAAGCCATGCTGCGCAGCGGCGGCGCCACGTGGACTACGGGCAGTTACGATCCGGAGCTGAACCTGGTTTTTTGGGGTACCGGCAATCCTTATGGCAATACCATCGCTACCCGGGCCGGCGACAACTTGTACACGTCATCGCTGGTGGCAGTCGACGCCGACACAGGCAAGCTACGCTGGTATTACCAGGTCGTGCCGCACGATCTTCACGACTACGACGCCAATGTAATCCCGGTCCTCGCCGAACTACGAATCGGCGGACAGCCCCGCAAGGTTGTGCTGTTCGCACCCAAGACCGGCTATCTGTACGTGCTCGACCGCGCAAACGGAAAGTTCCTCGCGGCTCATCCCATGGTGGAAGGCGCGAAGACCTGGGCAAAAGAGTTTCGTCCGGACGGACGGCCGGTCCTGGGGCCGGACGATGGAACTCAGTGTCTGCCCGACCTCCACGGTGGTACGAATTATTGGCCGCCTTCATATGACGCCGCCCAGGGACTCTTCTTCGTCACCGTGCACGAAGTGTGCGAGATTTTCAATCCGCCCCAACCGGCAGGCCAGGTGGCCGGAGCGGCCGGAAGTTGGACGATTGGCGGAGCGGGCTTTGCCGCGCTGCGGGCGTTCGATCCTCTTACGGGTAAGCAGAAGTGGGAGTACCGCTATCCTCCGTCGGACTTCGGTTTGACCGGGGTGAGCCAGGCACGAGCCGGCCAGGGCATCGGCCTGAGCGGCGGCGTGACCTCAACCGCGTCGGGACTGATCTTCACGGGCGACAACGAGGGCAACTTCATTGCGTTCGACTCACGAAACGGGAAACCGCTCTGGCATTACCAGACGGGTTCCCCGGTGTGGGGGTCGGCGGCGGTGACATACATGATGGACGGCAGGCAGCACGTATTGATCGCATCGGGACTGACACTGACGGACTTCGCCATTCCAGGCCCTCAATGAAACCGCCCAGCCGGTGGCAAAGGTTTTACGACAACGACGCCGCACGCAAATTCGCTCTGATCCTCGTTCTGGCCGCCGTCTGGGAAGCTTATGCACGGTGGCTTGCCAATCCGCTCCTCTTCCCGACTTTCTCCGCAACTGTCGGCGCGCTTTTTTCGTCTATCGCTTCGGGAGAACTGCCGCGGGCCGCACTTTACACGATCCAGTTGCTTCTGAAGGGATACGTCGCGGGATTGGCGCTCGCAGGCTTATTGACCGCTTTTGCCAGCGCCACCCGCATCGGCGCGGATCTCCTCGAAACTCTCACATCGATGTTCAATCCGCTGCCTTCGATCGCGCTTTTGCCGCTTGCTCTCATCTGGTTCGGCCTCGGCGACGGCAGTGTCATCTTCGTACTCATTCATGCGGTACTGTGGTCCGTGGCCCTCAATACTCATGCTGGCTTCCGCGCCGTCAGCCCAATTTTGAGGATGGTGGGCCAAAACTATGGGCTTTCGAAAGTCGCCTATATCACCCGCATTCTCATTCCCGGCGCCTTTCCCAGCATCCTGACCGGCCTGAAAGTCGGCTGGGCCTTTGCCTGGCGAACCTTGATCGCCGCCGAACTCGTCTTCGGCGTCAGTTCCGGGTCGGGGGGCCTGGGCTGGTACATTTACGAGCATAAAAATCAGCTTTTAATCCCCAATGTCTTCGCGGGACTGCTTACTGTCATTTTTTTCGGCTTATTCGTGGAAAATCTGGTCTTCAGGACTATAGAAAGCCGGACGATCCGCCGATGGGGTATGCAGTTATGAAGACTGCTATTGATACTGATACAGACTACTTGCTCAGCCGCCAGCCGGTCTACGACTCCAAAGTAAACGTGGCGGCATACGAACTCCGTTCGGCTCACACTCCCGAAACGGCGCTAGCGATCTATAACATGTTTACCGGCACAGGGTTGGACCAGATTGTTGGTGAACATGAAGGCATTATCAGCTTGATACCTGAAGTGCTGTCGGATGACCTCTGGCAGCAAATCCCCAGCTCCCGGGTGACGATAGCGTATTTCGCGGACATTGAGCCGCGGAGGGATACCATCCGGAGAGTTTTCACTCTCGCCAAGAAGGGCTACCGCATTGCGGTGTCCGATTCGCTTTCCCCGGATAGTCTCGAGACACTCGGGAATGTGGCGCATATCATCAAGCTGGACATCTTAAGATACATGCCGGACGTGTTGGAAAGGCGAATCAGGGAACTTCGAAATTTTGATGCGAAGTTACTTGCGGAGCACGTGGATTCGTACGACGAAATGGAGTACTCCAAGAGCCTCGGATTTGATTTGTATCAGGGAGGCTTCCTCTGCAAGCCCGCCGCCGGTAAGAAAGAACTGCCTGTCAACCGCCTGACGATGATGCGCTTGCTGGCAAAGCTGCAGGATCCAAAGCTAGCCATGGCCGATCTGGAGAAGATAGTTTCGCTGGATGTCACTCTCAGTTACAAGATGCTGCAGTATGCAAACTCCGCAGCGCTTGCGCTGCCGCGAAACGTGAGTTCCATTGGGCATGCCGTCCGCATGCTGGGTATGGAATTGCTCAAAACCTGGTCAACCGCGCTTCTGCTTTCCTCGGTTGAAGACAAACCACAGGAGCTGATGAACCTGTCGCTCGTTCGGGCCCGCATGTGCGAACAGCTGGCCGAAGCTAAAAAGATTCCGAACAAGGAATCGTTTCTTTCCGGGGGCCTTCTGTCGGTTCTGGACGCGTTGCTCGATTGCCCCATGGAGAAGGCCGTGGCCGAGCTGCCGTTGGCCGATGAAATCAAGGACGCCCTCATCAAACAAACCGGCCCGATCGGCGAGGCACTACGGTGCACGATTGCCTACGAACGTGCCGATTGGGACAACGTCAAATTCCAGGGCCTGCCCCTCGCGTCCATCCGGGGAAGCTACATGGATGCGATCGCCTGGGCCCGCAAGTTATACAGCGGCCTCCTGACATAGGTCGAACGAGGAACCACAAAGAATTAGCCGCGAATTACGCGGATTACGCGAATGGGCGCATCAAGGATTCTTTTAATGCGCCCATTCGCGTAATCCGCGTAATTCGCGGCTAATTCTTTTCTTTGTCGTTCCTCAACACGTGACAAAATTCAGGGAATCCCCACATAATGAGACGAAACTTGATGGACGTATGCATGGTCTTACTGCTTTTCTGAAGGCGCGGGACTTCCTCCTCGCGAACCGCACAGACTACGAGGCCGCGCATGCCGGCTTCTCATGGCCGGAGCTCGACGAATTCAATTGGGCCCTGGATTATTTCGATACCTTCGCGTCCGGCAATCCCGAACCCGCCTTGCTTGTGCTTACCGAAACGGGTCTCGAGACAAGGGTCAGCTTCGCCGAGATGGCGGAGCGATCGAACCGCACTGCGAATTTCCTGCGGAGCCTGGGCGTCGAACGCGGTGATCACGTCCTGGTGATGCTCGGCAACGAGGTTGCGCTCTGGGAGATTCTTCTCGCCGCGTTCAAGCTGGGCGCCGTTGTCATACCGTCCACAACGCTCCTGACGACAGAAGACCTTCGGGACCGTCTCGATCGCGGTGAGGTACGTCATGTGGTTGCGGTGGCGGAACAAGCGCAGAAGTTCGCTGCATTGACCGGCAGCTATACGCGAATCGCAGTTGGAGAAAAGGTCAATGGCTGGCAGTCCTATGATGGCGCCTGCTCCGCAGCCGAACGGTTCGTTCCGGACGGGCGCACTCGCGCCACGGATCCATTGCTGTTGTATTTCACGTCGGGCACCACTGGAAAACCGAAACTGGTCCAGCATTCGCACCGGAGCTATCCCGTCGGGCACCTCTCCACCATGTACTGGATCGGTCTCGAACGTGGGGATCTCCACTGGAACATCAGCTCCCCGGGATGGGCCAAACACGCGTGGAGCTGTCTGTTTGCGCCCTGGAACGCCGGCGCGTGCGTGTTCGCATACAACTATTCCCGTTTTCAAGCCGCTGTTGTTCTCGATGTCGTCAGCAAGCAATCGATCACGACTCTGTGCGCGCCGCCGACGGTCTGGCGGATGCTCGTCCAGGAAAAGCTCGCTGATTTTTCCGTGAAGCTTCGGGAAGTCGCGAGCGCGGGTGAACCACTCAACCCGGAGGTGATTGACCAGGTTCGGGCCGCGTGGGGACTCACAATCCGCGATGGTTACGGGCAGACCGAAACGACTGCGCTCATTGGCAATTCGCCCGGCCAGAGGGTGAAGCCTGGCTCGATGGGCCGCCCATTGCCCGGCTACAGGATTGAGTTAATCGATGCAGACGGCAGGCCCGCCGATGAAGGCGACGTTTCCGTGGTTCTTTCGAATGGCAGTTACCATCGAACCGGCGACATTGCCCGCCGCGATCAGGATGGATACATTTTCTTCGTGGGACGTGCGGATGACGTCTTCAAGGCTTCCGACTATCGAATCAGCCCTTTCGAGCTGGAAAGTCTTCTCGTCGAGCACCCGGCAGTGGCGGAAGCCGCAGTCGTGCCCTGTCCCGATCCTATCCGTAACGCGGTCCCCAAAGCCTTTATCGTGCTTTGTTCCGGCTACACCCCATCCAGAGAACTGGCTCACGACATCTTCGCTTTCCTGCGCCGCACTGCAGCCCCATACAAACGAGTCCGGCGCCTGGAATTTTCTGAGTTACCCAAAACAATTTCCGGAAAGATTCGCCGCATAGAACTGCGTCAATCCGAACAAGATCGCGGGGCGGAGTTAGAACGCCGGCCCTTTGAATTCTTCGAAGAAGATTTCAAAGAATGACGTCTGTGGTCGATGTAAGGAGAACGCATGTGCAGCCGGTCTCGCTCCAGACACGATGATCGACACTGCCGGCCTCGGCTCGAATGTAATCGCCGGGATAAAGCTTCTTGTCGTCGATCATCAGCTCGCCGTGAAGCAGGTGCAACTCTTCAACACCGGCATGGCGGTGCGGTGGATAGTCGGTTCCCGGCGCGAGCCGCACCAACATACTGACGCGGTTTTTCTCCGTATCCGTCGCGAGTAGTTTGACGGAAATGCCGGGCGCCGCTTCTTCCCATTCCGGTTTAGCCAGTAGTTGCGCGGATGGTAGCACTGGCTCCTTTCCCGTCTCCTCTGCGATTCGCTGCGCAAGGCGTCCCCATAAAGAAGCAGATGGGCGCAGCACATCGGTTGGCCACGAGACAAAGGACCCGATAATCGGACGAAGTGTCTCCATTTCCTGCCGGCATTCCGCACACGCGGAGATATGAGCTTCGACGACGGGAAGTTCGCTCGACGGGAGAGACTGCAGGGCGTACAGGAACACCAGGTCCAGGTGTTCTCGATCGTGTTGATCCGATTTCGAATTCATATGCCCTTCAATGTCCTGCCGAGCGTCTGCCGCAGTTTGCCAAGGCCGGAACGGATTCGTGCCTTGATGGTTCCGAGGGGTTGATTCAACTTTGCTGCCACTTCGTCGTAAGTCAATTCGGAAAAAAATGCGATTTCGATCGCCTCTCGCTCTTCCGGCTTGAGGACCTCCAGGGCATTACGCAGGAGGCGGTTCTGCTCCTCGAGGTGGCAGGCCTGTTGCGGGTCATTCTGTGCAGTCGCAGTAAGTGGACTGTCCGGATAATTGTTAACCCGTTTTTTCCGCTGTTCGAACCGCAATCGGTCATTTGCCCTGGAGCGCGCTTGATTCATGATCCATCCGACGACGGATCCGCCCGCAGGATCGTAAGTGGACGCTCGTCGCCACACGTTGTGGAATACATCGAGCGTCAGTTCTTCAGCCGTTTCCCGATTGTTGATTATCCGCACGATCAATGTAAAACGATTCGATACGTCTGCTCGTAAAGCGAATGCAGCGCAAGCTGGTCGCCTGCAGCAACGGCCTGGACCAGCCCAACCCAGTCCTTCTCGGATGCGCGAACCTTCGCCTTATCGGCATAGAGCAGATCGCCGAGCGTTCTCGTCTGAGATCCACACTCGTCGCGGTTTGTATCTCTTTCCGCACTCACGACGAGATCATGCTGCCGTCGAATAGCTCCCGTCAAGGGGCGGGATTTAATCGCTAATGCCATCCACCGGTCACTACAACAATAAAACGGCAAAACTGTCCCTCCGGACTTGTGAACTGGAGATAAAAACGCATGAGTACAGCAATTAACGAAAATTATCAGAAATTTGAATCCAGAACCCGGCGATTGACGTTATACAAACGGATGCGGCTGACCTTTTGTCAAATATGACAATCGAGATTGCCGAAGAGCGGATCGAAAGACAAAGCTAATACGGCTTGGAGATCATGGACAAACACCTTATAAAGAAGAGACTCTTCGAGCTAGCCGATGAAGAAACGCGCTTGACAGAGCCTGAGTTTGAGCACCTTGAAAAATGCAATGAGTGCCAGGCACTGTATGGCAAATTGATACTTCAAGTTGCACGGGCACGGGCCAAAGACAAGTGCAAAAAACCGTCAACCTCATCGGTTTGAAATGAGCAACGCCCAAATCTCACCTCAGATTCCTCAGTTGAGGAGCAGGCCTGGAATTTTCTAAGTTACCTCAAACGATTTCCGGTAAGATTCGCGGGATAGAACTGCGTGAATTTCCAGGAACTTTCTCCGATGACCAATCTCAGCTATGTGAGCGGCACCAGCACGGTTCCATTGATTGGAGAGACGATCGGCGTGTATTTCGATCGTGTTGTGGACCGCTGGGGCGGCCGGGAAGCGCTGGTGGTCCGTCACCAGGGGATTCGCTGGACATACGCTGAATTCAGGGAACGCGTGGATGCGCTGGCCGCGGGCCTGATCGCGCTGGGACTCGTGCCGGGTGACCGCGTGGGCATCTGGTCTCCGAACAATGCGGAATGGGTGCTGCTGCAATTCGCAACGGCCAGGGCCGGCCTTATCCTTGTGACTCTGAATCCGGCGTATCGCGTGATGGAACTCGAGCAGGCGCTTTTGAAGTCGGGCTGCAAAGCGATCGTCACCGCTCAGAGATTCAAGTCCAGCGATTATCTGGAAATGCTTCGAAGTGTGGCGCCCCGCCTGCCTGCGCTCCGCTTCATGATTCATTTGGGCGAAGAGTCACAGCCAGGAATGATCGCCTTCTCGGAAGTATCACTTCGCGGCGGATCCGCCGAGCGCAAACGAATCGGCGAGTTGGCGGACACGCTGCAATTTGATGACCCGATCAATATTCAATTCACGAGCGGAACCACCGGCACGCCAAAGGGCGCCGTACTTACCCATCACAACATCCTGAATAATGGTTTCTTCTCCGGCGAATGCTTGCGCCTCAGCGAAGTGGACCGGCTGTGCATCCCTGTGCCGCTTTACCACTGCTTCGGAATGGTGCTGTCGAACCTGACTTGCATGACGCACGGCGCAACCATGGTCTTTCCGTGCGAAGGATTCGACGCTCGCGCGGTTCTCGAAACCGTTGAGGCGGAACGCTGCACGGCCTTGCACGGTGTTCCCACGATGTTTATTGCCGAACTGGAGCACCCGGAATTCGCACGCTTCGATCTCACTTCACTTCGGACTGGAATCATGGCAGGCGCGCCCTGCCCCGTTGAGGTCATGCGGCGTGTGACGGAGCAGATGCATCTCCGCGAAATCACAATCGCGTATGGCATGACCGAGACGAGTCCGGTGAGTTTTCAAAGCTCTGTCGATGATTCTCTGGATCGCCGGGTTTCCACCATCGGGCGAATTCATCCTCACCAGGAGGTCAAGATTGTCAACGAGAGCGGACGGATTGTTCCGCGAGGCGTCGCTAGGGAGCTTTTGACCCGTGGTTACTCGGTGATGTCCGGCTATTGGAAAGATCCCGAAAACACGGCAGCGGCCATCGACGGAGCCCGTTGGATGCACACTGGAGATCTCGCCACCATCGATGAAGAAGNNNTCAAGGACATGATCATTCGCGGCGGAAAGAACATCTATCCCCGCGAAATCGAGGAGTTCCTTTTCCGCCATCCGAAGATTGAGGCCGTCCAGGTCTTCGGCGTGCCCGATGAGAAGTACGGCGAGGAAGTCTGCGCGTGGATCAAGATACGCGCCGGAGAATCCCTGGACGAGGGCGAGGTTCGGTCCTTCTGTCAGGGACAGATTGCGCACTTCAAAATCCCGCGGTTTGTCCGTTTCGTCGAAGCCTTCCCAATGACCGTGAGCGGCAAACCCCAAAAATTCAAAATGCGCGAGCAAATGATCGAAGAGCTTGGACGGACGGTTCATCGGACCGCGTAGGCTCTGGCATCGAGAGGAGGCAACTTGTTAATAGCGCTACTGATGGTTCCGGCACTTTTCGCCCAGCAATCGTGCGAAGCCTGGCGAATCTGAAATTGCCCCACACGACGATTACATCGGCGAGCGTCGTTGGCGAGGGACCGCTCTCCGTAGCGGCTGCTCCAGGAGCAACGAATATTCCGGTTGTCGTACCGGCGCGCTGTGAAGTGAAAGGCACTATCAAGCCGACAAGCGATTCCGAGATCAAGTTCGCGTTATGGCTCCCGGCATCGGCGTGGAACGGAAAATACCGGCAGGAAGGAAACGGCGGCTGGGCGGGCAACATTCCATATCAAGCGATGATCGACCCGCCCCGGCGCGGATACGCGACGGCCGGAACCGATGATGGTCACGAGGGTGGCGTTACGGGCGCGACCTGGGCGATCGGACATCCGGAGAAACTCGTCGACTTCGGGCATCGTGCGGTCCACGAGACCAACCTGCAGGCCAGGAGCATCATCCGCGCTTTTTACGGCAGGGAGCCTTCGCTCGCCTACTTTGTCGGCTGCTCCGACGGAGGCCGCGAGGCCCTGATGGAAGCTCAGCGTTATCCGGAAGACTTTAACGGAATCATCGCAGGAGCGCCCGCGAACAACTGGTCGCATCTTTTTACGGGATTCGTATGGAATGAGCAGGCGCTTTTGAAGGACTCCGCCAGCTCCATTCAGCCCGCCAAACTTCCTGCGATTCAGAACGCCGCGCTGGCGGCTTGTGACGCGCTGGACGGAGTGAAAGATGGACTCATCGAAGATCCGCGAGTCTGCCGTTTCGATCCTTCGGTGCTCACGTGCAAGGGCACGGAAAGCAACGAATGCCTGACGACTCCGCAAGTCGAGGCGCTTCGAAAAATCTATGCCGGTCCAAAAAATCCGCGCACGGCCGAGCAGATCTTTCCAGGTTACCCGCCGGGTACGGAAGCCGTTCCGGGTACATGGGCGGCCTGGATCACGTCCGTGTCGGCACAGGGGTCGATCCAATCCGCTTTTGGGAATTCATACTATGGTCATGCGGTGTTCGAAGACCCCAAATGGGACTTTCGCACTTTGAACTTCGACCGTGACGTCGCGTTTGGCGACGAAAAGGCCGGCCCTGTTCTCAACTCGACAAGTCCGGACCTCCGATCGTTCCGCGCGGCCGGCGGAAAACTCATCCAGTATCACGGATGGGGCGACGCCGCGATTGCGCCTGCCAGCTCCATTGAGTATTACGAAAAAGTCGGTTCCTTCATTAGGAAATACCCCGATGCCAGAAGCAATTCTTCGCGGCCCGTGGACAGCTTCTACCGGTTGTTCATGGTTCCGGGAATGGGACATTGCGGTGGCGGCGCGGGACCGAACAGTTTTGGAAATCGAAGGCCCGGGGCAAGCATAGATCCGGACCACGATATTTTCTTCGCGCTCGAACGTTGGGTAGAGAAAGACGCCGCACCGGATCAACTTATCGGCGCAGGAGCGAATATGACTCGTCCGCTGTGTGTATATCCGCGCGTTGCGCAATATAAAGGATCGGGCGATCCCAACAACGCCGCCAGTTTCGCATGCCTCACGCCACAACAACGGAGGTAATCATTTTGATCCAAAGCTCCCCTCCTAAGTTAGGAGGGGTGGCTGCGCCATTAAGAAAAAGATCCCGTTCCGAAACGGCGCAGACGGGGTGGTTCCAGCGGGATAGAAAGGTCTTTGGGGAACCACCCCGGCCGCGCTAACACGGTCGCTTCGCGATATTTTCTTGATGCGCGTTCACCCCTCCTAACTTAGGAGGGGAGCTGCGTACTTGAAGCTTTCTTCCACTAATTTGGAAAGCTCACACAGTGAGGACTCACATAGTGTAGTAAAGTCAGCCGACTCAACAAATTTGCAGATGCCGTCAACAATTCTGCTACTGCCTCCAAAATCGAACCGATAAATAAAAGGAGGATGCACATAGCCACAAAACACATCCGAGATCTCGTGTCCTTCACGCACCAAAGCGATTACGAGATCGTGGAAATCGCAGGCGCCGTCATCATGGGCCACTCCGTCATAGACCGCCGCTATTAGAACGTC
>QHXD01000010.1 GCA_003223895.1 Acidobacteriota bacterium | reverse complement strand
CCCGGAATCACCGGCGCAACAAGAGCTCCGGTTGGAACTCCCCCGCGCGATAACGCTTCGATTGCCGCAAGCCTCCGGCCGGGCTGAGGAGCGCGGGGTTCCAGCTCTCGCGCCAGTTCGCCATCCAGCGAAGTAACGGATACGAAAACCAACGCGGCATTGAACCGCGCCAGTTCGGCAAGCAGATCGATGTCCCGCGTCACGAGCTCGTTTTTCGTAATGATGACGACGGGATTCCGGAACTCCACCAGCACCTCGAGACACCGGCGCGTTAATTTCAAGCGTCGCTCGACCGGCTGATATGCGTCCGTCACACCACTGAGCGCAATCACCTGCGGCTCCCATTTCCGCGAAGACAGCTCGCGGCGCAGCAACTCGGGCGCGTCTTCCTTCACAAGAATTTTTGTTTCGAAATCGAGTCCCGCAGAAAACCCCAGATATTCGTGATTCGGCCGCGCGAAACAATAGATACAGCCGTGCTCGCAGCCGCGATAGGGATTGACGCTGGCCGAGAAACCAACGTCTAATGATGGATCGAGTTTCGTCCTTCAGGAAGATCGTCTGTGGCGACGGGTCCTCCGGTTCGTCCCACTCCGATACCTGGTACGACGTTTTCTCAAAGCGATTCGCAGGATTGCTGGCAGCACCACGGCCACGCTTTTCTGTATTCACATCCGTATTTTCGCACGGTTTTGTTCGATATAATCCGCACCATGACGTACGAGGCCGCCGCGGATCATCTGGCGCATCTGGGACAGGATTTTCATCGGCGCGGTTGGGCGCTGGGAACGAGTGGAAATTTCAGCGCTGTCATCGAACGCGAACCATTACGGCTTGCCATTACAGCGAGTTCGGTGGATAAAGGCCGCCTGACAGCCGGTCAGATTCTCGAAGTGGATTCGGCCGGCCGCGGTATGGAAGCGATGCCGGGAAAGCCTTCCGCCGAAACCCTGCTTCACCTGGCGGTCGTGCGCGTGACAGGCGCGGGCGCAGTCCTGCACACGCATTCGGTCTGGAGCACTATCCTTTCCGATTACCACAACGGCCGGGGCGGGTTCTTCATTGAAGGCTACGAAATGCTGAAGGGGCTCGAAGGTATCGGCACACACGAACATCGCGAGTGGGTGCCGATTCTCGAAAACAGCCAGGATATGCGAGCATTGGCCGCAGAAACCGAGGCCCTGCTGCGTGAGAATTCCCGATTGCACGGGTTTCTGATTCGGCGCCACGGCCTCTACACATGGGGCAAGGACCTCACGGAGGCCGCCCGTCACGTGGAGATCCTGGAGTTCCTGCTCGAATCCGTCGGCAGGCGGCAGATGATGGAGCCCCAGTATTAACGAGAACGGAGGACACAATGGCAGTAGTTCGAATTCCGGAGAAGAACCGCAGTCTGACTGAAAAAGCTGCGATTACCGATTACCTGCAAGGAATCTCGATCGACTACGAGATTTGGGAACCGGAGCATCAGGTTGGACCCGAAGCAACGCAGGAAGAAATTCTGCGGGCTTATTTGAGGGAAATCAATGCGTTAAAAGCCCGGGGCGGCTATGTCACGGCGGATGTCATCAGCGTCACTCCGCAAACTCCGGGTCTGGACGCGATGCTCGCCAGGTTCAGCCGCGAACACTGGCACGACGAAGACGAAGTTCGATTCATCATTCAGGGCCGCGGCCTCTTTCATATCCATCCGAAAGGCTCGCCGGTCGTTGCCATCGAAGTCGAGGCCGGAGATCTTATCCGCGTTCCTCGCGGCACGTTGCACTGGTTTGATCTGTGCTCTGATCGGCAGATCCGTGCGATCCGGCTTTTCCAGGATTCGTCCGGATGGACACCGAAGTACACCGAAAGCGGAGTCGATGAAGGATTCGAGCCTGTCTGCTTCGGCCGCTCATTCGCGCCGTGACCCCACGAGGCATTCTGCTCGATATCGAAGGAACCACTACTCCGATCGCGTTTGTCTACGACGTGCTCTTCCCGTTCGCCCGCAGCCGCGTTGGCGAATACCTTCACCAGGCGGATCTCGAAAGCCTGAAACGAGAGCATGATGAAGATATCCGGCAGGGCCAGAACCCTCCGCCGTGGTCGGACCAACCCGTCCAGTACCTGCAATGGCTGATCGACCACGATCGAAAATCAACCCCGCTTAAAACCCTTCAGGGAAAAATCTGGTTCGAAGGATTCGAGCGAGGTGAGCTTCGGGGTGAAGTGTTTCAGGATGTACCGCGGGCGTTCGAGCGCTGGCGGCAGAAAAAGATCGATGTCCGGATCTTCTCTTCAGGAAGCATTCTGGCGCAGCGTCTGCTGTTTTCCACCACGGCTTCAGGCGACCTGACCAGGTTCCTGAATGGATACTTCGATACGACCACCGGACCGAAGAAAGACGCCGCAAGCTACCGGCGAATCGCGACCGCGTTCGGAATTCCCGCCTCGGAAATTCTCTACATTTCCGATGTGACCGACGAACTCGACGCCGCCCGCCAGGCCGGCATGCAAACGTTATTGTGTGTTCGCCCGGGCAATCACCCGCAGCCGCCTCACGATCATTCAAGCATCAACTCGCTCGATGAGGTGGGGTAAGAAGAATTAGCCGCGAATTACGCGGATTACGCGAATGGGGCGCATCAAGAAGTCTTTTTTGCGCCCCATTCGCGTAATCCGCGTAATTCGCGGCTAATTCTTCTTACGCAACCTTGTCGATCTTCGCTGCCAGAATGAAGTCGCTTTCCGTGAGACCGTTGATCTTGTGGGTCCAGATTTTGATACCGGCTTTGCCCCACGCTAGAAAAATGTCAGGATGATGGCCCTGCTCTTCTGCAATGGCACCGACTTTGTTCACAAAAGCCAGGGCGGTTTTAAAGTCGGGAAACTTGAATTCCTTCTCGACGTGATGGTTGTCCACCACGCTCCAGTTGTCTACCTGCGCCGCGAGCGGTTTGATTTCCTGAGCCGTGAGAGGAGGGATGCCACCCCGGCAGGGAACGCACGTTTTGTCCGACAGTCCCATGGTTTGAACCTCCAGCAAAATCTTAGCGCACAATCGTCAGGAGAGATTCAGTTGCTGAAAGGCGGAATCGGTCTCGTCGTAGACAATCCTCACCGTTTGTCCGCGCGACTGCCACCTATAGATCAAAATGAAACCGAAGACCATGGCGGAGAAGGCGAGGAATCGCTGCATATGCAACGGATCCGCTGAGACCCACTGTTTCAGATTTCCCGTGGCGGACACGTACGTCGTAAAGCCCAAAAGATATCCGACCGCGAGCAGTGCGAGGTGAAGCCTGTTCCGAAGATAGGCGCAGGTGAAAGGGACTTTATTGAAGCTGAAGAAAAAGGCCTCCGTTAGAAAGGCCGTCATGACGAGATCGAAGATCAGATGGAAGACGGCGGCTCGCCGGTCGAACCACGCAAACTCGAAAAGCGCCACCAAACCGTACAGGGGAACGATACGGCACAGGAAAACCCATTTCCGGATTGCTTTCAGGTACTCGCCTGCGCCGCCGTCTGCGGTCCGGAAAATCCAGTTGGCCTCGAGCTGGTAAGGCACATTGAATGTGGCGCGCAATCCGGACACTGTAAGAAACGACAGGATCACGGGAGCCTCCAGAACACCCACCGTCGACATTCGGAACGGAAAGGCAAGGCGGCGATCAATGACGAACAGCGAAGACATTGCCAGAGCCAGCCCGGCGCCAGTGTAGAGTGCCGTCAAAATGCGGTGTTTCGCGCTTCGGCTCGAGATCTTGCCGGTGAAATAGAAAGCCGCGCGCTGAGAAGGATTCCTCAGGATGGTGTGATTCAGCGCTTCCTTCGCCACCGCCTGCAGACGTCCCGGCGCGAAATCGTTGGACTCGATACTCTCGAGAATCTTTCTCGAGTGACGCCGATAGCCGACGAAATACGATACTGCGAAGACCATCGCCACGATGCCGGTCGCCCTCAACCCTGTCCCCATCCACATCGACGACTGCGGTAAGACCCTCGCAGAAGGAATCAGCGATTCATAAATTCCGAGAAACCACATAAACGGAAAGTAGTCGAGTATCGGACTCTTGCCTTGCGCCAGCGGCCGGATACTCTCCTTGACCAGCGGCGTGATCAGCAGAACCGTAATGAGCAGAGCGATTGAAATCATTTGAATCGACGGAGAGATTCGCCGGAACGCATTCGGCGGCAGCAGATTGATCAACACACCTTGAAGCGCTCCAAAGAACAGCGCCGCGAAGGCGGACGCGCACAAAACTCCAGCGGCATGCCCGGCGAGCATCTGCGGGTGACCCGCAGGAATGAGGACCATCGAGAAGAAATTGATCGCCACCACGAAGAGCAACAGGAAGGCGCACAGAGCCACAAGCTTCGCCGCGAACAATCGCCGTACGGAAATCGGCAGTGACGTCAAAATCAGGTAATCGCGCCGGTCCGGAAACAGCGAGTCCCACTTGAATGTCATGACCAGGCCCATGACGACGAATGCATAGCTGACGAAAACGTAATGGTCGCTGATTCGCATCCATGTTCTGTCGAGCTCGGTGATCGGGGCCCAGGGAGTGGATGGATGATCCGGCAACAGGAAGAAAGAAAGCATCAGGCCGGGAACGCTGAGCATTGCGAGTAGTTGAATCATTCGCTGCAGCGGGTCCGCGTCCTCGGACGCCGAATCCCGGTCGAAGAACCGGCTGAAGAAATGAACCGCGAGAGTCCAGAATTGTTTATCCATTGAGGGCCGCCTTTCGGCAAAGTGTTTAGCCGCGGATTGCGCGGATAACGCGGATGGGCCGCGCGTGAGCGTCTATGAAGTGCGACCGATCTTAGCGGCCCATCCGCGTCATCCGCGCAATCCGCGGCTAAACACTTCGAATGACATCCGCAATGTCCCTTGCAACTTCTTCCATGTTTTCCTGTTCGACAAGCTGAGTGAAGATCTCCTCGAGCGAGGGAAGGTGCATGAGATCGCGCAGCTCACCAACGCTGTTCTCGGCCATGATCCTGCCCTTGTAAATAATGATCACCTTGGCGCAGATCTTCTCCACCACTTCGAGAACGTGCGAGATGTAGAGGATGATCTTTCCCCGCTCCGCCAGTTCCGCCACGAGATGTTTAAAAAGCAGAACGGACGAGATATCCAGGCCTGATAACGGTTCGTCGAAGATGAGAACGTCGGGATCATGCAAAATCGCGCCGGAAATCAGGACCCGTTGCCTCATGCCTTTCGAGTACGACGCCAACGGCGAGTGTCTTCGGATATAGAGCGAAAACAAGTTCAGCAGATCCCTGGCCTTTTCGTTGACAATCCTTTCCGAAAGACCTCGCAGACGGCCGATGAGTTGCAAATATTCCAACCCCGTGAGTGACGGGTAGACATGCGCCTCCTCGGGGACGTAGCCCAGGCGGCGCTTGAAGCCAATGAGATCGCGGCGCACATCTCTGCCGTTGAACAGAATTTCTCCCGATGTCGGCTCGACGAGGCCCGTCAGCATCTTCACGGTCGTCGATTTGCCCGATCCATTGGGACCCAGATAGCCGGTGATTTCGCCGGCCGATATCGTGAAGTTCACGTGGTTGACGACATCCAGTCCTCGATAGCGCTTGGTCAGATTTCGAACTTCGAGTGAAGTCATCAGGACTCCAGTTCTCTAATGTTCCGTGCGGATCTTTGTGACGACATCGCGAACGGCTTCCACGATGGATTCCAGCCCCACACGGTTGTCCACAATCACGAGCCTGCCCCTCGTCGAGAGGCGCGCCAGCGGCGGCTGTGCTTTCTGCAGCCACCACTGGTTCCACTCTTCAACGGCCTTCGCGTTCTGCAGCCATACGGTCTGCTGTTGTCTTGAAGCAAGGACAATCAACGGACGATCGCCAAAATTGCCTGCGGCGCGCAGATCCGCCTCGTTTTGTTTCATGTCACAGGCTTCGCCGTAGGCTCTGTCGGAGAGAAAATCGAGCTCTGCCTGCCGCTCCGGCGGGAAGCCGTAGGCCGGCGTCGGGCGGTATCGGCCGATTTTCGGAAGCAGCCCGCCAACCCTCCGTACCGCTGGAAGCACAACGCAGCCGGATTCGCGCATGTAAGGAGCCAGAGAACCGAAATGTTTTTCCACGGGTCCCTTGATGAAGTCCGGCGCGTCGATACGATGGGCGTAGACATCGATATCGTTTCCATCGATCAGGACAATCCCGGACACTTCGCTCGAATACAGGCCGTTGTAGACGCGGATGTTGGAAGCCGCGTCGTGTGAGCCCACGAGCACATAAGGCGGTGGGAGATGCGCGGCTTTCAAAAGTGCGTGAAGATCCGTTGCGGCAGCCTTGAATGTGCGCGGCAAGGGTCCCGGATCACTCCAGCCGTAGCCAGCGCGATCGTACCAGCACGCGCGAGCAAACTTCGCGGCCTGCGCCTGTACAGCAAGCCAGCTCAGGCCGGCCTGGTGTGAAAAAGTATCGAAGACTATAGTTGGGCGGCCTTCTCCCGAACAGTAGAGGTTGAGCGTGCGTCCACCGATATCGACGGATTGGCCGACTTGAGGATGTCGCTGCCTGTCTTGCCACCGCCTGCTCTGCTCAAAGGACAGTCCCGCAACGATCAAAGCCAGCAATAACATGCCGGCAAGGCCTGTGAAGACGAGCTTCTCCCCTGTTCCGACGGGCTGCATACGGACCCCCGCGACTACAGCTTGATCAAACGGTATTGAATCTGACGGAATCGAGCGAGGATCAGGGATCTGAGGACACCCAGCCCGCCCAATCCAACCGCGGAAATACCCCACAGCAGGATGAAGTCGGTCGACGGTGCGCCCGGCCCCAGCCCACGGCTTACGTAGAAAGCCACCGCGCCTCCCCCAAACAAGAGGTTCGCGCCAATAATAAAGAGGACCACGAGCGAGTCAATCACGCCACGGCCCGGAGAATCAAAGGAACTGAGACTCACAAGGTCCCGTCCGCGTTCTCGCGGAACGGATAAAGCCAGATCCTTCAGGGTTCGAAGCCACAGCGCAAAGAGTTCTTCTTCGCGGCAGCAATCGCGAAACAACTGCACCATCTCCGGACCATAGCGAACCCGGAATTCGACTGGATACAAAAACAACAAAGCGCTGTAAAACCGCTCCGACCACGTCATGGGCGCTCCTTCTTTTGATGGCTGCGCGCTATCGCGTTTGCATTCGCAGCCGCTCATCCATTTGATGGCTGCGCGCGATCTTGAGGCTGCGCGCTGTCGCGCTTGCGCTTCGCGTCGGGCTTGCATTCGCAGCCGCTCATCAAGCGGGCTTCATCTTGCGGACCGCTGTTGTCGATCGCGCGGCCTTTACGAGATCCGCCATCCGCTTCGTCTCGGCCGCGAGCACTCGCCCGCCGAAGTCGGTGAGGCGATAATAGCGCCGCCTCGTGTCATCCATCTCCGGATCAGGACGCTCTTCGGACTCTTCAATGAGACCATCTTTCAGGAGCCGGTTAACCGCTCCGTACAGTGTTCCGGGACCCAGCCGCACCGCTCCCCGGCTTTTTTCGGCTACTTCCTGCATGATGGCGTATCCATGCGCTTCCCCATCACCGAGAGCAACCAGAATGTGGAAAACGGCGGGCGTAAGCGGCAGGAAGCTCTCGGGAGGCTTCAGGGCGACCCTGGTTTGTTTGCGTGTAATCATCGAATGTGTCCTCGGCCGATATAACGTCAGACGATATAGTGTGCGCTCGAGCTTGTCAAGCATTTTGGCGGGAACGCTGTTCGTGATGGATAATCGCTCGCCCATGAAAGCTGCCGTCATTTTCTTCTTCAGCGTGCTGTGGCTGATCGTATCGATCGTTCGGGTTCCGGAAAGTGTCGGACGGAATGCCGACATCGGGACGGATACTTCGTGGGTTGTGGGTTTGCCTGAGGCGCTCCATCAGGGAGACGTGAGTGGACGCGACTTCCACGGCACATACGGACCGGTGCCCCAACTGTTCGCGTTCGCTGGAGCCTGGTTTCATGATTCGTGGTCGCCGCTGGATGCTCTTCCTCTGATCCTGCTCTCGTTTATCACTGCGGCGATTGTGCTCGCCGCCATCGTTCTCTTTCTTCTGAAACCGCTCGGCTGGAAAGCCTGCGCATTCATTTACCTCTGCTGCGCCGGCTTGAATCTGTTTTCCGAACCTACAAGTTTCCGCGCGCTGGTTCTCCTCGTTTCTTCTGCCGTTGTCTATCGCGCCCTGGACAGCGAATCGGATGCCGGAATGTTCTTTTGGGCGGCACTTGCGGGCGTGATCTCGATTGTTTGCCAATTGACCACGGCAGAACTGGGGATCTATAGCATCGCGGCAGCAGTTTTGGCATTCGGACTACAGGCCACCGTCAACCCTGAACGCCGTCGCAATTTTGCTCTCTCCGCGGCGGCGACGGTCGTGGTTTACATCGCCGCCAACGTTGTCGCAAGTGCGCTTTTCATTTTCTCCTCCTCGTCATACACGAATCTATTCGACTACCAGCGATACGAACTCGAGATGATCCGCGGTTATAACTTCACAGCCGGCACGCCCTGGGATCTCTCGGCCTGGCCCACTCTGGGTCTGGCTGTCGTTGGGGCGTTCACTCTTGGAACCGGGATCTGGCTTACTCTAAGAGCCGGTTCGACACTTGGTCCCCTGCTGCTTCCTTTGATCCTGACTTCGATGATTTCTCTGAAAAGCGGTGTTATCCGGAGTGACATTGGGCATATTACGCAGGCGTCGAGTCCATTGATTTTCACGTTCCTCGTCATCGGCGCGTTGTTTCTGGAGAGTCTGCGATCGCAAAGACGAAAGGTCTCCTGGGCGTGCGTGTTCGTCGTCTTGTGGTTGAGTTGGCCGTGGGCAGGACCGTATGCAGCATACGACGTTTGGCGCGCCGCCACAAACTCGCCAGTTCGGAAGCTCAGGAGACTGCGAACCGTTTCCAGCAGTGTCGAGGACGAGTTGCCGGCAGGGCTGACCAATGCCGCGATTTCATCCGAAGACCGCTTGCTCCCTTTCCCGCACGAACTTTATATCCCGGTGAAATTGCAGCGCAGGCTGTTTGCGCCCGTGTTCCAGTCGTTCAACGCAAGCACGAAGGCTTTGCAGGATTTTTACGTGGACCGCCTGAAGGCACAGGGTCAGAACCTGACGGTTATTTATGGAATGGATCACGTTGCATCTCCGACCCTGGGATCCGTGCAGACCATTACCAGAGTGCCGCTGTACAGGCATTTCCGCCTGGCAAAGAATGCAGGATTCGGTCAGGGCTTTTACTTGTTAAGAGACGACGGACGAACTCGTGAGTTCAGGAGCGTGGAAGTCGCCTTCGATTCGGTCCGCGCACAAGACGGTGCGTATGAATTTCGGCCTCGCCACCCGCAGCAATGCAGTCTTCTCCAGCTCATTCTGCAGATGCGTTACTCGCTTGCTCGATATTTCGGGCGGCCGGTGCCCGCCGAACTGTCGGTTTTTCGAGAGGAACAATCAGTTCTGCAAACGGAAATCGTGTCGATCGAACCGAAC
>QHXD01000831.1 GCA_003223895.1 Acidobacteriota bacterium | reverse complement strand
CGAGCGCATCATCCTCGTAACCGATCGGCGCCTCGGCGCCGGTACCGGGGGTTGGAAGGTGGCAACCGGAACTCCTACCGACTACGAGTTCACGCTTATCGAAATCCTGATCGATTCCAAAGGATTGGGTGAGGGCAAGGCGTCTCTCACGAGCAAGGTCATCTTCGAGAACGAAGCCAAAACGCTCGCTTTGGATAATTACGCCGCCTAGCCTCAATTTTCGCCGAGGGGGAAAGGTTAACATTTTGGTGGACCGGTTGATCCGGCGACGTTGTTACCGAAACCGGAGCGTCAAGCGGTGGTCGTCCCACCACGGAACAGGCGTTGATCCTTCAGCAAGCCCCGCGGCGATTAGCAGAGGATTATGAGCGCGCTTGGGCAGGGTGACCTCGACGGTACGATCTTCAATCGTGATTTGAGCGGGAGTGTCCAAGAAGTGGCGAAAGACCTGACGCGCTTTGGCGGATTCAAATCCCGGAAGCTTCCGCGCGATCATCCGATAGAGCCCGCTGCCGATCTCGGTGAGAATGACATCAAAGTCGACCTTGATCCGAATGGCCGAACTGAGCGAGTCCAAGTGAAAGAAATCCACGGAATCCGCCAGGGCGTTTTCGATCAGCATGCGTTGCGCATAGCGGGTGATTCGTTTTTTGGCGGAGCTTTTGAGGTCGTTGGTGAGCAGGATCGTGGCTTCTTCATGCCCCAGGTCGGTAATAAATAACTGACGAACCTCACCGTCATAATCTCGGAGTGAAACCCTGCGGTCGATGACTTTTGGTGTTTGATAGATGCGATGCGGCACGTCCAAACGTACCGTCCGCCATGCCGAACGCGGCGCGTTGGCGATTTCGCGAAGTAGCTTTGGCGATCGCCGACGAAGCGTCATGAACGTGATCCCCATCCGGTTGAGTTGGCTCAAATTCTGATACGTCGTCAATTTGGAATCGAACACCAACTCGGCGGGAAGCTTGCCGGAGTTCTTCTTCCAGAATTCGACAAAGCGCAAGACCTCATCGGGTTGTTCGCGCTTGAGTAAATTGGCGGACGAATAACAAAAGACTTGGCTGTCGGCGTCCTGTGCCAGAAAGACCAGAATGGATTTCTGGCTGCGGCTCCGCTTCGACAGATAGTGCCGCTCGACAAATTCATCGGCGCCAAAGAAAGGAATGGTGTGGAAATCCAGGTTGAAACTCTCGCCCTCTAACAACTTTTCTTTCTGAAGTACGGAGACCCACGCCGCGCGGAACTTATCGTTCATTTTCGGAGAAATGCTGTCCGAATATGTCGACAAATAGGTGGTCTTGGGAACAACGTTGAGCCCGGCAAACAGGGCGATGCCCTCGTCGAAAACCAAATCCATGACATGACTCTTGCGTCGCCGGCTGGACAGTTTCAGCGCCAGTAAAGACAATAGCGCTTGAGTTGCTGGAATCATTTTGGAGCCGGGATAACCGGCCTTCTGCACAAGCTCGGTGATGTTGCAGCGAACCAAGACCGGTATCAATAGAAACAAGCCTCCAAGTTGCGTTTCGAAACGCTGGTCAGTCAAAACAAATTGTCGGCGGTCGGCTACTGCGGCCGCTTCGGGCCGGATCATCTCCGGGCGTTCCTCATCGCCACGCCGCGGCAGGCGAGAGAAACCTTCTTCGCGCAGAATCTCCCAAATGGCGGTGCAGCTCAGCGGCGTTCCTTTTGTCTTCAGCGCGCTTTCGATGTCATAGACCGATAGATTCTGCTTGCGCATCGCCACGATGAGCTCGCGGACGGCGCTCTTCTTCGGCTGGCTTTGAGGCCCACGCTTGAGTTCCTGAAAGAATTCGGGTTTGTCCCGACGGAAATGATGGCACATGACGCGGAAAGAACCCGGCGTGTAGCTAAATCGCTTGGAGACTTCGGCGGTGGAGACTCCGTCGACAAAATAGGCACGTAAGGCTTCGTACTGCCGCTGAGCGGTAGTTCCCGGCTCCAGAAAAAACCGCTGCTCCGGAGTTAGATCATCTGGTGAACTTCTCACGCTATCGATAATGTTACTTCATAAAGCGAAAGTCAAGACCGACCGCAATATATAGTGGCGATAATGCTAGATTAGCCCAATCGGCAATGTGTAGTCGGCCTGAGTGGGTGGCGGGGCCACACTGTACGCTTGACCAGTATCCAGCACCTCACTTGGTTAAGACCTTCGACATGTTCACCAAATAGCTAACATAATGAAACACTCGTGAGCGCACATTGACCCCGGCGTGGGCGGATGTCTCAACTCCACAGACAGGCATCAATGTGTGTGCAAAAGCGCGTATCGCCTAATACTGGAGGGAATTGCTTGCAGGTTGAGTGTCGGTCTTGTGGCTGCGATCAGCCCGTGCGACCCGCAACGAGGTCGCTCCAAAATGTTAATCTTTCCTGGTCGGCGAAAATTGAGGCTAGACTATTTCTCAAGATCCCCATTTGCCGAAGCTGCTGTCACTAGCGCGCCCGATGTATTTTCGGCCTGGTCCTCGCGATGCTTGTGGCGAAGACCGCGATTGCTATTGCGGGAAGTCGCATGCCATCGTGAGCCAACAAAAGGGTTTCATGATCGGAGGCAGCGCTGG
>QHXD01000009.1 GCA_003223895.1 Acidobacteriota bacterium | reverse complement strand
GTTCGGCGCCCCAATATCGTTCGGCTGCCATGACATATTCGGGAACCAGGCCTTCGACGGTCTCAACCTGGATGGTGCCTCGGACTTGCAGAACTTTATATGGCGCGGCCTCCGTGTCGATGGTCACTGCGACCTTTGCCCCAGAGGACAACGCCTGGTTCTTCGGGGCTTTCGGCGGAGTGCCGACCACGATTTCTTTACCGTTCCATTGGAACCAGACCGGGACGACCCGCGGCGTTCCGTCGTGCCAGACATACGCCAGGCGGGCGGGAATCTTCGATCGCAGCAGTTCCTGTGCGAGCGGAGTGTTGAGCAAGGCGAGATCTCCGTGCTTCGTCGACATTTGTTCCTCCTGGGAGGTGTGTATCTTAGTACAGACCGCCTCTACAGTAAGAATGCTAGATTTCGATACGCCCAACCCCGAGTTGTTCGGCCGCCAAACGGGCGACCAGTTGGTTCAGGGATTCGCCGGAGGAGGAAAGGACGAAGGCATTACCAGACCAGTCGAGTTTGAAGCTGGTGGATTGGGCGGAAATCCAGATCTGGCGCGTCGAAGCCTGCGGACTGATGACGATCTTGCCGGGGTTGGGGTCTTCGATTTCAATGGTAAGCACGCCGTTTTGAAGATAAACCTCCGCCTCGTAGTTCTCGGCGACCACGTCCAGGGACCGGTTGAGTTTCTCCAGCGCGGCATCGCAGTACGTGCGAAATTCAGCTTCGGTGATGGCCATGGTCTGTATTATAGGTCCGGAATGGGCGTTCTCCTCACTCCGATCATCGTCAAACAGACACTCGAGCTTGAAGACCTGCGCGGCAGGCGCATGGCCGTGGACGGGAATGGCGAGCTCTATCAGTTTCTCGCACTGATTCGTCTGCGAGACGGTTCTCCGCTGATGGACTCCCACGGCCGCATCACGTCTCACCTTTCAGGGCTGTTCTATCGCACGACGAGGCTCATCGCGGATTACGGTCTGGAGCTGGTCTTTGTCTTCGACGGCAAACCTCCTTCACTCAAATCGGCCGAGATTGCGCGGCGCCGGAGCATCAAGGAAAGGTACGAGACCGAGCATGCCGAAGCGGTACAGGCCGGCGATCTTGCCAGGGCATACTCCAAAGCCACCATGACCTCACGCTTGAGCCGCGGCATGGTGGAGGAGGCGCGCGAACTGCTGCAATTAATGGGAATTCCCGTTGTGCAGGCGTCATCCGAGGGCGAAGCCCAGGCCTCGTACATGGCCACGGCCGGACAAGTCTGGGCTGCGGCCAGCAAGGATTACGACTGCCTGTTGTTCGGCGCGCCGCGGCTTCTGCGTTTCCTTACGATTTCCGGTAAGGAATTTCTCCCAAGTAAAGGCTCGTTTCGTGCGATCACACCCGAACTGGTCGATGCCGGCGTGATGCTGCAACATTACGGGATCACACGTGAGCAGTTGATCGACCTGGCGATTCTGGTTGGGACGGATTTCAACGACGGCATCAAAGGCATCGGCCCGAAAAAAGCGTTGAAACTGGTCACCGACTTCGGCTCAATTGACAACATGCCTTCAGAGATTCGAGAAGCCGCGGGCCCTTCCGTTGCGGCTATTCGAGAAATATTCCTCCGTCCTGAAATCACGGGCGATTATTCCATCGAATTCCGGCCGCCGGACCTCGATGGCATTATTCGATTCCTCTGCGACGAGCGTGAGTTCTCGCGGGAGCGTGTGCGGGCAGCGCTCGAACGGGCCTATCCATGAACGCATTCGAGCTGACAAAGCAGTTGATGTCCATTGGGTCCGTCACGGGAACTGAGGGCGAAGTCGGGGAGTTTCTTTTATCGTATCTGGGGAATCTGGGATACAAGGTCGAACGTCAGAACGTCACACCCGATCGATTCAACGTTCTCGCGTTTGCCGGTGACGCGCGGGTCGTGATGTGCACACACATCGACACGGTTCCCCCAATGCTGCCTGTTCGAGAAGACAACGAATTCCTGTATGGACGCGGGGCGTGCGACACGAAGGGAATTATTGCGGCCATGCTGGAAGCCGGTGAGCGCCTTCGCCGGGCGGGTATTACCAATTTCGGATACCTGTTCGTCGTCGGTGAAGAGACCGACAGCGCGGGCGCGAAGGCGGCCAATACACTCCAGTGGAATTCCCAATACGTTGTCGTTGGTGAGCCGACCCAGAATCAACTCGCCCGTGCGCAGAAGGGTGCGGTGATGGTGAACCTCACCGTAAACGGCCGCGCCGCGCATTCCGGATATCCGGAACTGGGAGTTTCTGCGATTGAAAATCTATGGAAAGTCCTCGAAGAGGGCCGCGACGCGGATTGGGGAAACGATCCTGTACTCGGCAAAGGCACCTTCAATATCGGCGTATTTCAGGGCGGCGAGCGCGCGAATATTGTGCCGGCTCGGGCCACAGCCTCGGTTATGATCCGGACCATTGAGCCCCGCGTCCAGGTTGAAGAGAAGATGCGAAGGATTGCGGGGAATCGAGCTACCATGGAGGTGGTCTCGGGGTCGGATCCCCAGGTGATGCACGTGGTTGAAGGCTTTCCGACCACCGTCGTCTCGTTTGGAAGCGACGTGCCGCATCTCGGGAATATGGGTAAGCGGCTCCTTATCGGACCGGGCTCGATTCTGGAGGCGCATACAGCGGGCGAGAGGATAAAGAAGACCGAACTCATGGATGGCGCGGATCTGTACGAACGACTCGTACGGAAGTTGTTGTTATGAAGATCGCACTGATGGGATTCGGCAAAATGGGACGCGAGATCGATTCCATGGCGCGCGAACAGGGCGAGACGATCTCGAGAGTCTTCGATTCGCGGCACCCCATAAAACCGGAAGCGCTCGCCGATGTCGACATGTGCATTGAGTTCTCCACGCCGGACGCCGTCGTTTCGAACATCCGTGCAGCGATCGAGGCCCGCAAGGACATCGTGGTCGGCACCACGGGCTGGGACGCGCACCTGCCTGAGATTCGAAATAGCGTGAAGGAATCGGGACTGCTTTACTCAACGAACTTTTCCGTCGGCATGAACATCTTCTTCCGCCTTGTGAGACGGGCCGCCGAGTTGATGCGCAATGCTCAGGACTACGATCCTTATATTCAGGAAGTGCATCATCGGCAAAAGGTGGACAGCCCGAGCGGGACCGCGCTTTCACTGGCCAGGATCCTGCTGTCTCAGATCGATCGGAAGAAAGGCGTCCTCGCCAGGCCTCCTGAAGGTAAAATCCCTCCCGAGATGTTGCACATTTCTTCCACGCGCGCCGGTGTAAACCCGGGAATGCACACGGTGGCTTTCGACTCCGAGGGCGACCTGATCGAACTGCGACACGTCGCTAAAAGCAGGAGAGGCTTTGCCCAGGGTACTCTCATCGCGGCGCGGTGGCTGCGAGGCAAGAAGGGCGTCTACACGATGGACGACGTGGAGTTGTAGGAAAAGAGGAAACCATGACGAAGAAGCCATTTCAAGGTACGGGAACAGCGCTGATCACACCCTTCAGGCCGGATGGTTCGGTCGACGAGAACGCGCTCCGGCGAATGGTCGACTTCCAGGTCGCCGAGGGTATCGACATGTTGTTGCCGTGCGGCACCACCGGTGAGGGCGCCACACTCGACGGCGATGAAACCGATCGGGTCACGCAGATCGTCATCGAGCAGGCGAAACGGCGTGCAATGGTGATCGTCGGTGCGGGCAGCAACTCAACCGCGAAGGCTATTCAGTTAACGAAGCGGGCCAAAAAGCTTGGGGCCGATGGCGTACTGTCCGTGGGCCCTTATTACAACAAACCGACGCAGCAGGGATATTACGAGCACTTCAAAGCGATCGCCGAAGCCGAAGACATTCCGGTTGTTGTTTATAACGTGCCGGGCCGGACGTCGGGCAACATCGAGCCAAAGACGATGCTGCGACTGGCCGAAGTTCGGAACATCGTGGCGGTGAAGGAAGCGTCGGGAAACATCGGCCAGATCATGGAAATCCTTCGGGATCGTCCGCGGGAGTTTCGCGTGCTGTCGGGCGACGACCTTCTGACGTGGCCGATCGTCGCCATGGGCGGCGATGGCGTGGTGTCTGTCGTGTCCAACGAGGCGCCGAGGATGATGCGCGAGATGGTCGATTGGGCGCTCGAGGGAAATCTCGCCAGGGCCGGGGCGCTGCATTACAGGCTGATGCCGTTGATGAACATCAATTTCATCGAGTCCAATCCAATACCCGTGAAGGCCGCTCTCGCCATGATGGGTCTCATCCAGGAAAATTACCGATTGCCGCTGGTGCCGATGGCTGCTGCGAATCGCGAGAAACTGGCGAAGGTTGTTGAAGAACTGGGGCTGCTTCAGGCTGTAGGCAAATCCTGAGAATTTGCTTTGCCGGGCTATGAAAATATCTGAAGAAATCGAACGCCTTTTCGCTCTGCCTGCCGAAGAGGCTCGCCGCGAAGGCATGTCCGTCGTTGAGGAATTGCGGCGCGGCCTGAACGCAGGCGAGTTTCGCGCCGCCGAAAAGACGTTGAACGGCTGGAAGACCAACATCTGGGTAAAACGAGGCATTCTGCTGGCGTTCAAAATCGGCGTTGTTGCCGACCGCTCCGTTCCCGGCGAGTTTTACTTCTTCGATAAGGACACGCTTCCCGCAAAAGCCTTCACCACAGCGAACGGCGTCCGCGTGGTGCCGGGCGGATCCACGATCCGCGACGGCGCCTACGTGGCGCGCAACGTGATCTGCATGCCTCCGATGTTCATCAACATCGGAGCCTACGTGGACGAGGGTTCGATGGTGGATTCTCACGCTCTCGTCGGGTCCTGCGCCCAGATCGGCAAGCGCGTGCACCTCTCCGCCGCGGCCCAGATCGGCGGTGTGCTCGAACCTCCGGGCGCTTTGCCGGTGATCGTCGAAGACGAAGCATTCGTTGGGGGCAATTGCGGGGTCTACGAAGGCGTGATCGTGCAGTCGCGCGCCGTGCTGGCGCCCGGAGTGATTCTCACGGGCGGGACAACTGTTTATGACCTCGTGCGCGGCCAGACCTATCGCAAGACCGCTGATACTCCGTTGATCATTCCCTCCGGCGCCGTGGTCGTGCCCGGTTCCCGGCCCGCCACCGGCGACTTCGCCGCCAGGCATCAGGTCTCCGTTTACGCCCCCGTCATCGTGAAATACCGGGACGAAAAGACGGACGCCGCAACCACGCTCGAAGAGGGCCTTCGGTAAGGAGATTTTGAAATTGGACGAATCCTGCATCTCAAATCCGAAATCCGAAATTTCGGATTGGGCTGGTTCCAGTCCAATTGGAGATTTCGGATTTCGGATTTGAGATGCAGGATTCGTCCAATTTCAAAATCTCCTGAAGTGGAATTCCCGTACCCTGGAGGAGAGGGTTTCTGCCTCCTTCGGGGCACCCCACCATGCGTAAGTGAAACAAAAGCCGCGTTCCTTCTGTGGCAGATGCTTTGCTTGAAGTGAGATATGGTGCAACGGCTGATCCTGCCACTGGCCTTCCGTTCGCTACTGGTTTCAATCCTCGTCGCCGGAGTTGCCGCCCTCTTCACCGCGCCGGTCGGTCTGGTGGGCGGGGAACAGACGACGTCCGCCACGCTCAAAGAGATGTCTGCAGGCGTTTCCTGGACAGGCAATTCCATAGCGAGCGAGGTATTCACGTTGAAAGTAGACATTTCGGATGAGTATCGGAAACTCCATCCGAACTTCGCGGTATTGGTGCGTCTTGACTGGGACGACCCGCAAAACGATTTCGATCTCTATCTCCGGAAAGACGGCCAGACAATTGAGGACTCGGTCCATGAGCAGACCGGATCCGAAGAAGTACGATTGGACCAGCCCGCCAACGGCAGCTACGACATTGTCGCGCATGCGGTTGCGGTCGCGCCCAGAACAAGCTACAACGGACGGATCCGAATTCTACCGGCACTCTCTAATCCGTCGGCCCGCGCTGCCCGGTAAGAACGCGGGCTAAAGCCCACGGCTACCTTCAGGCCGAATCCTGCGGCTCACGGGCGGCACGGAACATGAGGAATCCAAGCGCCGCCAAAAGGACGACGGCCCACAGATCGCTCACGGGATTGTCCCAGGCCGGCATCAGGCGCAAGAGCAGCGCGATGTCCGGATGCAACAAAGTGTTCGCATCAAACCCCGGCAGGAAGCCCTGCATCGCAGCGAGAATGCCGACAATCGACGCGCCCGCGATCAACCCTGAACAGAACAGTGTCCCCTCTTTTTCAGCCTCGTCGTCTGGAGGGCGCCGGTAAATCTTGTCGCATAGTTTCCGCACGACGCCGCCAACAAACACGGGCATGGTGGACGAAAGCGGCAGGTACACACCGACGGCAAAGGTTAGCGACCCGAATCCGAGCAACTCCATGAACAGCGCAATCGCGACACCGATCAAAATCAGGTTCCACGGCAGGCGGTGCGTCAGCAGACCATCAATGACGACCGACATGAGGCGGGCCTGGGGCGCCGGAAATCGCGGGCCGCCGACTCCGTCTTGCCAAAAGTATTCGGCCTTGCCAGATGATTCATTCACCAGGTACACGCCGGGTTTCATGCCGGCGGGGGCTTCATCTTGCGCGAGTCGTACGTAGCGGTACGTGCGGCCGTCGGTGCGGCTCGTGATCGTGTCGGCGTGGTCGATCAATTCTTGCTTGACCTGGAACGGTTGATCCAGCGGCTTCTGCGTAGCGTCGGCGTTGTTCAGTCCGTACGCGGTCCAGCCCACCGCCAGCACCGAGGTAAGAACGCCGATCAGTAGTGCCCCTTGCTGTCGCACAGGAGTGGATCCGACGAGGAACCCCGTCTTAAGGTCCTGCGAGCACGTACCCGCATTCGAGATCGCGATGCACACGACCGCGCCAATCATCAGCGCGAGCCGGCTGTACGCGGAACCCTCCCAGCCGATGGCCAGGAACACGCCGCATGTGGCCATCAAAACGCCGATCGTCATGCCGGACAGCGGGGACGATGTCGAGCCGACCTCGCCCGTGATCCGCGAAGAAACCACCGAAAACAGGAAGCCGAGTACGAGGATGAGCACGGCACCGAGCAAGTTCATCTTGAAGAGCGGCAACGCGGTGATGAATGCCACGATTCCCAGTGCACCCAGGACCAGTACAGGGGTCGGCGTGTCGCGGTCCGTGCGAAGGCTGGCGGTTTGTGCCGCACCGCCGGTCAGTGACCGCGCCGACGCTCGAATCGATGACAGAATCACCGGCAGCGCGCGGATCAGTCCGAAGATACCGCCCGTCGCCACCGCACCCGCGCCGATGTGCCGCACGTACTGGTCCCACACGTCGGCCGGCTGCATGTTGCGAATCAGTTCTGTGGCCGGAGCCAGTGGTTCGCTTGAACCAGAACCGAACAAGACGATTATGGGCACGAGAATCAACGACGCGAGCAGGCTGCCGGAGACCATGATCAGCGAGGTGCGATAGCCGATAATGTATCCGACGCCGAGCAACGTCGGGTCGATGTCGCACGCAAGGCTGGCGCCTTTGAAGAACGCGAAGCTACGGCTGAGCGTCCCCTTCACCCCTCCGAGGAGCCCTTGAAATGCCTTGAAGGCGGCGCCGACCGCCATCCCCGCGAACACCTTCCGCGCCGACATGCCCCCCTTTTCCCCCGCAATCAATATCTCGGCGCACGCCTTGCCCTCGGGATAACGCAGAACTCCATGCTCCTTGACGATGAGATAACGCCGCAGCGGCACCATCATCAGCACGCCGAGCATCCCGCCGGTGAGCGCGATCAATGTGCTCAATTCCACTCGCAGCGGATACCCGAGAAAAATCAGCGCCGGCACCGTGAACACCAGTGCCGCCGCCACGGATTCGCCGGCCGAACCGACTGTCTGCGTGATGTTGTGCTCCAGAATCGCTCGCTGCTGGTGTCGCTGTCGCAAAAGAGCGATCGCAATGACGGCGATTGGCACGGACGCCGACACCGTTAACCCGACGCGCAGCGCGAGGTAGGTGGATGACGCTCCGAACACGATCCCAAGCACGGCGCCCAGCAGCACAGCCCGGACGGTTAATTCCGGCGGCTGCTCATACGGCGAGACATGCGGTTGGAAGCCGGCGGGGCCGCTCATGATTGGCCGGCCTCGAAATCCGACGTCTGATGCATCACGAGCCCATTGATCCCGATGGTTTCTGATGACATTTAAACGGTTTGTGATGACATTTAGTGGTTGTTTTTGGAATCTTTTATCGTGAACCGGCCAGCGTAGAGTAATACCGCGCCCGATCCACGGTCAATGTAGACTGACAAATCACTCTCTTCCCTCTGTCTGGAAGAATGTAGAATCATGCTTACGAGCAGGAGGACCCTATCGCGATGAAAACCGACACACCGGCTTCCACTTCCGCGCCTTCCGCGCCGCGCCATCAGCCGTTCGTTCCCGAGACGGTCTCGATGAGCGAGTTCACGTGGCGGGCGCTTTTGATCGGGCTGCCGCTGACGTTGATCCTCGGTGCTGCGAACGCCTACCTCGGACTCCGCGCTGGCGTGACGATCGCCGCGACCTACCCCGCCGCCGTCATCAGCATGGCGATACTGCGGTTGTTTCGCGGCTCGATCCTGGAAGAGAACATAGCGCGTACGGCGGGTTCGATCGGCGAGTCGGTCGCCGCCGGCGCGATTTTCACGCTGCCGGCTTTCGTCATCGCGGGCGTGTGGCCGTCATTCAAGCCCGGCGATGCCTATTGGAAATCGACGGCACTTATGCTCGTCGGTAGCGTCCTCGGCGTGCTTTTCGTGTCGCTCGTCCGGCGTGTCATGGTCGAGGATCGCACGCTCCCGTTTCCCGAGTCGGTGGCCGCCGGAGAGATCCACAAGGCGGGCCAGCGGGGAAGCCAGGCGGCCAAATATCTGTTCTACAACATGGGATTCGGTGCGATCGTCTACTTCCTGGGCGCGTTGAAGCTTTTCGCGGTTGACTTCGATCGCTTCGTGTCCCTGGGCAGTCTCGGCTCGAGCCTCAAGCTCGGAGCCGGCGCGAACGCGCCGGCGATTCAGACGGGGGGCGTGACGAAATTCGCGGCGCCGAGCGTGAGTCCGGCCTA